>JBDNCK010000231.1:0-3851 GCA_046719675.1 Sphingomonadaceae bacterium
TCCGCTTGCCCGCATTCACACGCTCAAAGGCACCATCCACTTTCCGCGCGGCCATCTGGAGAAGGGGCTGGAAGCCAACCGGGCAGCCCTTGTCTGGGCAAGGCGCGCGGGCTCGGCCCTTGCGGAAGCGGGCGCCCATGCCGGGCTTGCCTGGTCGCTCTACCAGATGGGCGCCTTTGCCGAAGGGGCCGCCGAAGCCGGCGAGTGCCTTCAAGTTGCCGATGCCCCCGGGTTCGACCGCGTGCGCCTGTCGGCGCTGCGCGCGCGCGCCGTGTGCCGGACCTTCCTGCTCGAGCATGATACCGCGCTCGAGGATGCCGAGGCCGCCGTCGCCCTTGCGCGCGAGCAGGGGGATTCCATCAACGAAGTGCTCGCCCGCACCACGGCGGCAACCGTCCACCTGGAATGCTGGCGGCTCAACGAGGCGATCGCCGCGGTGGAGCCGGCCTTTGCCCTTGCCCGGCCGCATGCGTCCGTGGGCATCGAGGCCGCGCCGCTCTGGGTGCTGGGGACGGCGACGGGTGCGCTGGGGCAGCCTACCGTTGCCGAACGGCACCTGCGCCAGGCGCGCAGCCTGGCAAGCGCAAGCAGCGCCATCCGCTTCGCGCTACCCCGGATCCTGGGCACGCTCGCCTTCTTCACGGCGCCCGCCGAGCGCCTCGAGCTGATCGCCGAAGGCGAGGCGTGCCTTGCCGAGCTGGGGGTCGCCCACTCCGGTCTCGGTTTCTGGAGCGGGGCGGCGCTTGCCGCCCTCTACCATGCCGAGCCCGCGCTGGTGGATCGTGCCGAGGCCGGCCTCACGCGCTGGGGCGGGGATCCTGTGTGCCCATGGGCACGCATGATGATCGAGCTCGTGCGGGCCTTCCGGCCGCTGATCGACAGCGAAACGGACCGGCCGGCGCCTGCTGCTGCAGAGGCCTTTCACGCCCATGCCCGCCGCACCCCTTCGCATTTCTGGCTGCGGCCGGTGATGGCAGCAGTCGAAACGCGCGCGGGCCTGCGTCCTGCTGCGTGACATTGGCGCCCGGCTCTGCTAGAATTGTAACAATGGTGACGACTCCTCCCGAAGGTGCGGCTCCTGACTGGACGGTGCCGCAGCGGCGCTACACGCCGGCCGAGCATGCGCTGTGGCGCACCCTTTACGAGCGTCAGATGCGGCTGCTTCCCGGCCGCGCGGTGCCGGAGTTCCTGGAGGGCGTGGAGCGGCTGGATCTCGCCGCGGGCGTGCCGGATTTCGAGCGCCTGTCGGATCAGCTGATGAAGCTGACCGGCTGGCAGGTGGTGGCCGTCCCGGGTCTCGTGCCGGACGATGTCTTCTTCGAGCATCTGGCCAACCGCCGCTTCGTGGCCGGCAATTTCCTGCGCACGCCCGCGCAGATCGACTATCTGCAGGAGCCCGACGTCTTTCACGACGTGTTCGGCCATGTGCCGCTGCTCGCCCATCCGGTGTTCGCGGACTATATGCAGGCCTATGGCGAGGGCGGCCTGCGCTCGATCGGCTTCGGTGCGCTCCACAAGCTGGCGCGGCTCTACTGGTACACGGTCGAGTTCGGCCTCATCGAGACAGGGGCTGGCCTGCGCATCTATGGCGCGGGGATCGTCTCATCGGCGGGCGAAAGCCGCTTCGCGCTCGAAAGCCCGTCGCCCAACCGCATCGGCTTCGATCTGCTCAGGGTCTTGCGCACCCGCTACAGGATCGACGCCTATCAGCAGACCTATTTCGTGATCCCCAGCTTCGAGGACCTGCTGCGCCAGACGCTCGAGACGGATTTCGCGCCGCTCTACCGGGCGCTCGAGACGCTCCCCGACCTTGCGATCACCGAGCTCCAGGCGGAAGACCGCGTGCTGACCCGCGGCACCCAGGCGGAAGCCGCCTGAGCGCCGCGAGCCCCCTCCCTCACGCCTGTCCGATCTTCTGCCGCCGGCGGCGCGATGCCACCCCGACGAGCCCGAAGCCTGCGATCAGCATCGCCCAGGTCGCGGGTTCCGGGATCACGCCTTCCGGCGGCGGGGGCGCCATCCCGGCCGAGAGAATGTCGAGCCGCACGAAATTGCTGCCATGGACGAGGCCGAATACGAACCCCGGCAGGAAGCCGTTCACCTCAACGCCCGAGAACATGCCCGAGAGCGCTCCGCCCGAGGTCAGGAAGGTGAAGCTGTCGCCGTCGGAAATGTTGCACATCAGGATGCAGTTGATCGACAGCAAGCCGCTCAAGGATGCCGTACCCGACACCTGGAACAGGTCGAACGCCGAGGTGGAGGCAATGTCCAGCGCGAAGGCACCGAGCGCCGTCTGGACATAATTGCCCGTCAGGCTGAGCGTCCCCGTCTCTCCCGGCGCGCCCGGCGCGATCGTGCCATTGTTGGTGAGGCCCGTGGTGCCGCCAACCGCGAACGTCCCCGTGCCGCCCAGCGTGCCGGCATTGCTGAAATTGTTCAC
This sequence comes from Sphingomonadaceae bacterium, assembly GCA_046719675.1. Classification (GTDB taxonomy): domain Bacteria; phylum Pseudomonadota; class Alphaproteobacteria; order Sphingomonadales; family Sphingomonadaceae; genus Thermaurantiacus. The sequence continues at coordinate 2,441 of JBDNCK010000231.1, forward strand.
GAACGCGATCGTGCCGGAATGGACGTTGATGGCCCCCTGGTTTGCGATGCTGATCACGCTGTCGCCCAGGGTCGTGGTTCCGCCGCCCTCCGTCTTCTCGATGAGCCCCTGGTTGACGAAAGTCCGCGCCGTGCCGCCGAAGTTGCCCAGCGTGTTGTTGCCCAGGATGGTGATGGTGCCGGCGTTGACGACATCGGAGTTGGTCATCCGGAAGTCGCCGCCCTGCCAGACCATGGTGCCTTCATTGGCGAAGCTGCTGCCGCTGCCGATGAACTTGTTGGCGGCCCCGGCCAGGGTCAGCGTCGTGCCTGCAGCGATCGTCCAGTCGCCACTGAGCGTGCCGCCTTCCCAGCGCGCCGTGCCGACAAGGGTTGCGGCATTGCCAGTCTGGATGTTGCTCAGGATGACGAGGTTCTCGGAGGCGATCGTGCCCTGGAACAGCGAATTGCCGGCAACCGTCACCTGGCCCGCTCCGATGAAGCTGGTGCCATCGTTGAACGTCTTCTGGTTGCCCGAATAGGCGAGGGTGTCCCCGGCATTTACCACTTCGATGACGCCATTGTTGATGAACCGCATCGTCGATGCCGTCACGGTCGACACGCCGTCACCGCCGCTCTTGCGCAGGGTGCCATCGTTGGTGAACGAGGTCGCTGCGATGTTGCCGCCGAAGTTGCCGAGATTGTTGTTGCCCTGCATGTCGAACAGGCCGGCATTCGTAACCGCGGCATTGGTCAGCAGCACATTGCCTTCGACCATTGCGAAGGTGCCCGCATTCGTGATTTCGGCGCCCACGCCGATGAACTTGTTGGCACCGCCGGCAGCGGTCAGCGTCGAGCCGCTGGCCACGGTCCAGCTGCCATTGAGCGTGCCGACTTCCCAGCGCGCGGTGCCGAAAAGGGTTGCGGCATTGCCGGTCTGCGTGCCGCCCACGATCACCAGGCTGCCGGATGAAATGTCGCCTGCAAATGTCGAATTGCCGGTCACGGTCACCCGGCCGGCGCCGGTAAAGCTGCTGCCGCTGTTGAACGTCTTGTTGTTGCCGGAAAAATTGATGGAGGCGTCGGCCGACACCACGTCGATGACGCCGCTGTTGATGAAGCTTAGCCCGCCGGTGCTGATCGCATGGAAACCATCGCTGCCGCTCATGCGATAGATGCCGCTGTTGGTGAAGCTGCCCGAGCCGCTGAACTGGGCAAGGGTGAAGGTGTCCTGCACGTCCCACAGCGACTGGTTGAGGACAATGGCATTGTTGCCTGTGAAGACATTGCCACCAAGCCATTCCACCGTGCCGGACTGGTTGATGAAGGCTCCGGCGCCGAAGGTCTTGTTGGCGCTGGTTGTCAGCTGCAGGATGTCGGGTGCGAGCAGCGGGTTGGGCGCGGTGACGCCCGGCTGAAAGGTGCCGCTGGAG
>JBDNCK010000232.1:0-3832 GCA_046719675.1 Sphingomonadaceae bacterium
TTGAGCGCATTCTGCCGGTCCTGCTTGCCCGTCAGCCGGTAGGCAGCGGCAATGTCCGCGCCCACCGCCTCGCGCAGGGTGGCAAGGATCTCGCCGGCGCTGTCGTCCTGCTTCAGCTCCCAGGGCTCCTTCGCTGCTTCCTCGGCAAGCGCGATGATGCAGCCGATGACCGGCTGGATGCTGCGATGCGCAAACATCACCGCGCCCAGCATCACCTCCTCCGAAAGCTCCCTGGCTTCGGATTCGACCATCATCACCGCCGGCGCCGTGCCCGCCACGACAAGGTCGAGCGCGCCCTCGGCCAGCTCCGCCTTCGACGGGTTCAGCTGATATTCGCCGTCGCGCCAGCCGACGCGCGCCGCCCCGATCGGCCCAAGGAAGGGCACGCCCGAAAGGGTGAGCGCTGCCGACGCGGCGATCATCGCCACGATATCGGCCTCGTTTTCCCCGTCATAGGAGAGCACCTGGCAGATGACGTTGATCTCGTTGTAGAAGCCTTCGGGGAACAGCGGCCGGATCGGCCGGTCGATGAGCCGCGAGGTCAGCGTCTCATGCTCGGTCGCCCCGCGCTCCCGCTTGAAGAAGCCGCCGGGAATCCGGCCGGCTGCGGAGAATTTCTCCTGGTAATGCACGGTCAGCGGGAAGAAGTCCTGCCCTTCCCTGACGCTGCGCGCCGCGGTCACCGCGCACAGCACCACCGTCTCGCCATAGGTCGCAAGCACTGCGCCATCGGCCTGCCGCGCCACGCGGCCCGTCTCGAGGGTGAGCGTCCGCCCACCCCATTCCACGGATTTCTTCACAATCCTGAACATCGGGTTCTCTCTTCAGCCCCCGACCGGATTGTCAGGAGCGGTCCTTCTGGAAACGCCTGCGCCCCGGCGGGGTCCGCCGGGGGCAGCAAGCAAAAACGGCCTCCCGCAAGGGGAGGCCGTGCGCGCGGCCTACTTGCGCAGGCCGAGCTTGGCGATGAGCGCCTGGTAGCGCCCGGCATCGGTCCGCTTCAGATAATCAAGAAGCGCCCGCCGCTTGTTCACGAGCATGAGCAGGCCGCGGCGCGAATGATTGTCCTTGGCGTGGCTCCTGAAATGTTCGGTAAGGTTCGCGATCCGCTCGGTCAGGATCGCCACCTGCACTTCCGGGCTGCCGGTATCGTTCGCACCCCGGGCATTGTCCGCAATGAGCGCCTGCTTGCGCTCGGCCGAAATCGACATCGTGTCTCTCCTCAATCCATGTTCAGCCCCCGCACGACCGAAACGGCCGTGGGCGAAACCTCGACCAGCGCAACCGGAACAGACCCATGGGTTGCGAGGTGAAGGCCGGATTTCGCTCGGGGTCCGGGAAGCACCTGCCCCACCTTCAGGCGGGCGGCCTCCCCGGCATCGACCGCCAGGACCGGGATGTCGTCCAGTCCGGCGGCAAGCGGCAGCAGGGCCTGTTCAGGCGCGGGCCCCTGCACCATTTCCGCCGCCTTGTCCAGTGCCAGCGCCTGCTCCTCGCCAAAGGGTCCCGCCGCCGTCCGCCGCAGCATCACCACATGGCCGAGGCTCCCGGCCGCCCGCGCCAGGTCCGCCGCCAGCGCCCGCACATAGGTGCCCTTGGAGCAGCGCACCGAAAGCGTCGCCGTCTCCCCATCAGATGCCTCCAGCTCCAGCGCATGGATCACCACCTCGCGCGCCGGAATCGCCACCTCCTCGCCGGCCCGCGCCCGACGATGCGCCGCCCGGCCGCCGATCTTCACCGCCGAATAGGCCGGCGGCACCTGCCGGATCGGCCCGCTGAAGCTTGCCACGACCGCCAGCAGCGCGTTGCGCGTGGGCCGCGCGGCAGTCGTCGCCGTCACCGCGCCCTCGCGGTCGCCCGTTGCCGTCTCCGCCCCGAAGGCAACCGTGAAGCGATAGGCCTTGGGCCCGTTGAGCAGGTGGCCAAGAAGCTTCGTCGCCTCCCCGAGTGCCACCGGCAGGACGCCGGTCGCCAGCGGGTCGAGCGTGCCGCCATGGCCGATCTTCACGCCGCCGTGTCCGCCTGCCTTGAGCGCGCGCTTCAGCCGCGCGACCACCGCCGCCGAGGTCGGCCCTTCCGGCTTGTCGATGACAAGAAAGCCATGCAGGCCGCTCACGGCCGCACGGGCACCAGCATCAGCTCCTTGGGCGCGGCAGCCGGGCCAGTCTCGAACACCCGGTTGTGCGTGTCCGTCACATAGACAAGGCGTCCGTCCGGCGCTTCCACGCGCGCGCGCAGCGCATAGGTGTGGCGGTCGAGCACGGCTTCCGGATCATAGGTGAGCAGGAAATGCAGCGGCACCTGGTTCCCCACCGTCGTCACCGTCGTCGTTGCCAGCGCAACGGCCGGTGCGTCCGCGCGCGAGACATCCTCCAGCACGACCTCGGCCCGCGTTCCTTCGGGAAGCGCCATCCGGTCCAGCTTCGAAAGCGTCCCCCACACCACGCCAACCTTCGGCGCCTGCGGCCGCCGCGGGCAGGTCATCTCGGCCAGCCGCCCGGCCGTCACCTGCATGGCATCGGGCGCCACCCGGATGCTCAGCTCGCCGGCCACCCAGGTCGGCGGCTCCACGCCCACGGTGCGGAACGCCATGCTGCGCGTGCCGCCATATTCGATGGCAAGCGTCCCGGCCGTTGCATCGGACTCGACTTCCATCAGTAGCCCGTTCGGGCAGACATAGGCGGCAAGCGGCGGCAGCACGACTGCGGCGCTTCCCGTCTCGCCCGCAGGCGGCGGCACTGCGGCAGGCCGCCCGGCCTCCTGCGCGCAGCCACCCAGCAGCGCCAGCACCATCCCCCCAGCAAGCAGCCTGTTTCTCAATGTGCTTCTCCCCAGTTCCGGCCCTGTCCCACTTCCACGCCCAGCGGCACGCAAAGGGAAAGCGCCGGCTCGTGCGCCCGCTCCATCACCGAAATGATGATGTCAATGGCCCGGGCCGCCTCTGCCTCGGGCGCCTCGAACAGCAGTTCGTCATGCACCTGCAGCAGCATGCGCGTGGCGCCAAGCCCGGCATCGGCCAGTGCTCCGGGCATCCGGATCATCGCCCGCTTGATGATGTCGGCTGCCGTCCCCTGGATGGGTGCGTTGATCGCCGCCCGCTCGGCATTGCCACGCTCTCCTTGCGCCTTCGACCGGATCCCCGGCAGGTGGATCTTCCGCCCGAACAGCGTGGTCACGAACCCGTCCTCGCGCGCCCGCGCCCGCGTTTCGGCCATGTAGCGCTGGATGCCGGGAAACCGCTCGAAATAGCGGTCGATGAAGCGCTGCGCCTCGTCGCGCGGGATCCCCATGCGCTGCGAAAGCCCGAAGGCGGACACGCCATAGATGATCGAGAAATTGACCGTCTTTGCCTGCGCCCTTGCCTCGCGCGGCACCGGCTCGCCCTCGGGAATGCCGAACACCTGCCTGGCGGTCAGCGCATGGATGTCCGCTCCTTGCGCATAGGCCGCCTTCAGTTCCGGCACGTCGGCGACATGCGCCATGATCCTGAGCTCGATCTGGTTGTAGTCGGCCGAGAGCAGCACATGGCCCGGCTCCGCCACGAAGGCCGCGCGGATGCGCCGCCCGGTCTCGGTGCGCACGGGGATGTTCTGGAGATTGGGGTCGGTGGAGGCCAGCCGGCCGGTGGAGGCCACCGCCAGCGAGAAACTTGTGTGCACCCGCCCGGTTTCCGGGTTGATGCTGGCCTGCAGCGCCTCGGTATAGGTGGAGCGCAGCTTCTGCACTTCCCGCCACTCCAGGATCCGCCGCGCGATCTCGGCCCCCTCGTCGTGCGCCAGCCGCTCCAGCTCCTGGACATCGGTGGACCACTGCCCGGACTTGCCCTTCTTGC
>JBDNCK010000233.1:0-3829 GCA_046719675.1 Sphingomonadaceae bacterium
GCAACGATCGCCGAATGGCGCAGCTGGGTGCGCGGGCTGGCGCTGCCGCTCGAATGGCAGAAGGATGTGATCCGCGCGGCCATCGCGCTCAGGCTGTGCGTCTATGAGGAAACGGGCGCGATCGTCGCGGCGCTGACCACCTCCATTCCCGAAGCGCCCAACTCGGGCCGCAACTGGGACTATCGCTACTGCTGGATCCGCGACGCCTATTACACCGTGCAGGCGCTGAACCGGCTGGGCGCGCTCGACGTCCTTGAGAATTATCTCGGTTTCCTGCGCAACATCGTCGACATGACACGGGGCGGGCATATCCAGCCGCTCTATGGCATCGGCATGGAAGGGGATCTGCCGGAACGGGTGGCGGACGCGCTTCCCGGCTATCGCGGCATGGGGCCGGTGCGCATCGGCAACCAGGCGCATGAGCATCTCCAGCATGATGTCTATGGGCAGGTCATCCTGTCCTCGGTGCAGGCCTTCTTCGACGAGCGGCTGTTCCGCCCCGGCACCGCCACCGACTTCGAAGCGCTCGAGAAGGTGGGCGAGCGCGCCTTTGCCCTGCATGACCAGCCGGATGCGGGCCTGTGGGAGTTCCGAACGCGCTCGGCCGTCCACACCTATTCGGCGCTGATGTCCTGGGCGGGGTGCGACCGGCTGGGAAATGCTGCCGAGGCCCTCGGCCTCGACGATCGTGCCGCGCACTGGCGCCACCGCGCCGGGACCATCCGCCGCGCCATTGAAGAGCGTGCCTGGAGCGACACGCTGGGCGCCTTTTCCGCTTCCTTCGGAACTTCCGAGGTGGATGCAAGTCTCCTGCAGATGATTGACCTGAGGTTCCTGCCGCCATCCGATCCGCGCTTCGTCCAGACGGTCGATGTCGTCGAGCGCATGCTCCGGCGCGGCAACACGATGCTGCGCTACAACGGTGCCGACGATTTCGGCGTCCCGGAAACCGCCTTCAACATCTGCACCTTCTGGCTGGTGGAGGCGCTGCATATCCTGGGCCGGACGGCGGAAGCGCGCGCCATCTTCGAATCGATGCTCTCGGTGCGCACGGCGAGCGGCCTGCTGTCGGAGGACACCGACATCGCCACCGGCGAGCCATGGGGGAACTTCCCGCAGACCTACAGCCTGGTCGGGCTCATCAACTGCGCCGGCCTGCTGTCGCGGCCCTGGACGGCGGTCCGGTGAGCCGGCTTATCGTCGTCTCGAACCGGGTGGCGGCGCCCAGGCCCGACACCACGGGAAGCCAGGGCGGGCTGGCGGTCGCGCTGGCGTCGGCGCTGCGCCAGTCACGCGGCGTCTGGTTCGGCTGGTCGGGCCAGGAAGTCGAGCGGTTCACGGGCCAGATCCACCTGCAGCGCCATGCCGGGGTGACTACGGCGACGGTCGATCTCGAGCCGCGCGACCTCGAGGAATATTACAACGGCTATGCCAACCGCACGCTCTGGCCGCTCTTCCACTATCGCATCGACCTCACCGAATATGATCGGCAGTTCGATGCCGGCTATGCGCGGGTGAACCAGCGCTTCGCCGAGACCCTGACCCCGATCCTCGAGCCCGACGATCTCATCTGGGTGCATGACTATCATCTGATCCCGCTCGCCCGCGAGCTGCGGCTGCGCGGCGTCAGGAACCGGATCGGCTTCTTCCTGCACACCTCCTGGCCGCCGGTGCGGCTGCTGACCACGCTTCCCAACCACAGGGACCTGGTGGCCGCCCTTTTCGAGCATGATCTGGTCGGCTTCCAGACGCGCGAGTGGCTGGAGACCTTCCGCGAATATGTGACGCGCGAGGGCGGCGGCGAGATCCTGCCGGACGGGCAGTTGCGCGCCTTCGGCCGCACCATTGCCGTTGGCGCCTTCCCCATCGGCATCGACGCGCAGGCCTTTCGCCGGTCGGCGGCAAGCCCGGAGGCGCGCGCCATGGCCAGGCGCATGAAGGAGTCGATTGCCGGGCGCGCGATGATCGTGGGCGTCGACCGGCTCGACTATTCCAAGGGCCTGCAGGAGCGGTTCAGCGGCTATGAGCGCTTCCTTGCCGACAATCCCGAGTGGCTCAACAGGGTGTTCCTGCTGCAGATCGCGCCGCCTTCCCGCGATTCGATCGGCAGCTACCAGGAAATCCGCGACACGCTCGACCAGCTGTCGGGCCGGATCAACGGCGCCTTCGCCGAAGTCGACTGGGTGCCGCTGCGCTATGTGAACCGCGGCTACAACCGCCGCGAGCTGGCCGGCATCTATCGCACGGCGCGCGTCGGCCTTGTGACGCCGTTGCGCGATGGCATGAACCTGGTCGCCAAGGAGTTCGTGGCCGCCCAGGACGCGAAGGACCCCGGAGTCCTCATCCTTTCGAAGTTTGCCGGCGCTGCCCTGCAACTGAGGGACGCCCTGCTCATCAATCCCTACAGCCTGGAGGAAATCGCGGATTCCATCCGCCAGGGGCTCGCGATGGACCGCGACGAGCGCATCCGGCGCTGGGAGCCGATGTTCGAGAATGTGATGCACGAGGACGTGACCCACTGGCGCAAGACCTTCGTGGAGGCGCTTTCGGCTGCGCGCGGCTGATGGGGGCGGGCACCCGCGGGGCGGTCGATCAGGTGCTGCTGGCGCTCGCGCTCCCGCCGGTGGTCGGAGTGGCCGCCGTCGGTCTCGCTGCCCCTGACGCGCTGCGCGATGCCGTGGCCGCAGCGACGGGGTTCCTGCTGCGCACGCTTGGGACTCCGATCCTGCTGGGCGCCACCTCCTGCCTTCTGCTGCTGCTGTGGCTGGGCCTTGGCCCGTGGCGAAGGCTGCGCCTGGGTGCCGATGACAGCCGCCCGGAGTTCGGAACGCTGTCGTGGCTTGCCATGCTGTTTGCCGCCGGCATGGGAACCGGCCTTGTCGTCTGGGGGGCAGCCGAGCCGGTGACCCATGCGCTCTTCCCGCCGGGCGGCGCGCGGCCGGAGGCGGGTTCGGCAAGGCTCGCGATCCTCCTCACCTGCTTCCACTGGGGCCTGCATGCCTGGGCCATCTATGCGCTTTGCGCGCTCGTCATCGGCTGGTTTGCCTTCCGGCTCGGCCGCCCGGCGCTCGTCTCCGCACCGCTTGCCGGCCTGCTGCCCGGCCGCGCCGGCCGGATGCTGGAGCGGGCCGCCGATACCGTCGGGATCTTCGCCGTGTGCTGCGGGCTGGCGGCCACGCTTGCCATGGGCATGCTGTCGCTCGGCGCGCTGCTCGGCCCGCTGGCCGGCGGGCCGACCCTGAGGCTGGGGCTGCTTGCGATCCTGGGAGGCGTGGCGCTGCTGTCGGCTTCCACCCGGCTGGGGCAGGGGATCCGCTGGCTTTCCAATGCCAACCTGCTCTTGGCGATCGCGATCCTGCTGGCGATCCTGGTGCTGGGGCCGACGGCGCGGATCCTTGCCACCTTCATCCGCGGCCTTGCCGACTATCTGCTGGCCTTGCCCGTGCTTTCCCTGGGGCTGGGCGCGCTGGGCGCAGACCGGCAGTGGACCGCCGACTGGAGCCTCACCTATCTCCTGTGGTGGCTGGCCTGGGGCCCTTTCGTGGGCGTGTTCATCGCGCGCATCAGCCGCGGGCGGACGATCGGCGAGTTCGTGGCCGGCGTGCTTCTGGTGCCCACCCTCGGCTCGATCCTCTGGTTTGCGGCCTTCGGCGGCGCAGGGCTTGCAGCGCTTGCCGAGGAGGGGCCGGCGGGCCCGATTGCCGACGCCGCGCGCACCAATGCCGTGCTGCTGCTGCCGGCCCTGCTTCAGGCCCTGCCGGCCGGTGAGCTGCTTGCAGCCGCCGTGGCGCTGCTGCTTGCCATCTTCCTGGTGACGTCGGTGGACAGT
>JBDNCK010000234.1:0-3828 GCA_046719675.1 Sphingomonadaceae bacterium
AGCGTGCATCGGCGGAAAAGGCGCTGGCCTACATGGGGCTGGCGCCGGGCACCCCGCTTGCCGATGTCGCGGTCGAGAATGTGTTCATCGGCTCTTGCACCAACAGCCGGATCGAGGACCTGCGGGCGGCGGCCGCGGTGGTGAAGGGCCGGCGGCTGGCGGCCAATGTGAAGCAGGCGCTGGTGGTGCCGGGCTCGGGCCTCGTCAAGCGGCAGGCGGAGGAAGAGGGGCTCGACCGGATCTTCACCGAGGCCGGCTTCCAGTGGCGCGAGCCGGGCTGCTCCATGTGCCTTGGCATGAACCCGGACAAGGTGCCGGCGGGCGAGCGCTGTGCCTCCACCTCCAACCGCAACTTCGTCGGGCGGCAGGGGCCGGGCGCGCGCACCCATCTGCTTTCGCCGGCGATGGCGGCAGCGGCTGCCGTCACCGGCCGGCTGACCGACGTAAGACAGCTTGTTGCCAGCTGACACGCCCGCCATTCGCCTGATCGATCTGGAGAAGGTCTATAGAGGCGGCAAGCGCGCGCTCGACCGCGTGCGCCTCGAGGTGCCGCGCGGCATGATCTTCGGCCTGCTGGGGCCCAACGGGGCGGGCAAGTCGACGCTGATCAACATCCTGGCCGGCCTTGTCACCAAGACGGGCGGGCGCGCCGAAGTCTGGGGCTTCGACATCGACGCGCACCCGAGGAACGCCAAGCGCTCGATCGGCGTGGTGCCGCAGGAACTGCTGTTCGATGCCTTCTTCACGCCCTTCGAGACTCTGGAACTCCAGGCCGGGCTGTTCGGGATCCCGCGCGAAGACCGCCGCTCGATGGAATTGCTGCGCGCGGTCAGGCTCGAGGACAAGGCGCATGCCTATGCGCGCACGCTCTCGGGCGGCATGAAGCGGCGGCTGCTGATCGCCAAGGCGCTCGTCCACCGGCCGCCGATCCTGATCCTCGACGAGCCGACGGCCGGGGTCGACATCGAGCTGCGGCAGCTGCTGTGGGCCTATGTGCGGGAGCTGAACGCCGCCGGCACCACCATCGTGCTGACGACACACTATCTCGAGGAGGCCGAGGAGCTGTGCGAGCGGATCGCGATCGTCAACCACGGGCGGATCATCGCGGATGCAGCAACCCCCGAGCTGCTCGCGCGGGCGAAGGAGAAGCGGATGGACGTGGTGCTGGACGGCGATCCCCCGGCGCTTCCTGCGATCGCGGGCGTGGACCGGGTGGAGAAGCTCGCCGAGCGCAGCTTTGCAATCCACTATGACAAGACGCAGCTGACGGCAGGCGCGCTGCTCGGCCAGCTGTCGGCGGCGGGATGCTCGATCGTCGATGTTACCACCCGCGAGGCGGATCTCGAGGATGTGTTCCTGGAACTGACGGGGCGGCCGGATGGCGGATGACGTGATCACGGCCGACGTGATCGTGGTGGGAAGCGGCGCAGCCGGACTGACGGCTGCCATCGCGCTTTCCGAGCGGCTCGATGTGCTGGTGCTGTCGAAGGGCGGGATCTCGGCCGGCTCGACCTCCTGGGCGCAGGGCGGAATTGCCGCCGTGCTCGACGAGGGCGACACCTTCGAGGCCCATATCGAGGACACGATGATCGCCGGCGCGGGCCTCAATGACCGGCGCGTCGTGGAGTTCGTGGTGGAACAGGCGCCGGCAGCCATCGAACGGCTGGCCAGCCTTGGCGTGCCGTTCAACCCCGGCGAGACGGTCTCGGAGCGCTTTCACCTGACGCGCGAGGGCGGGCACCGGGCGCGGCGCATCGTGCATGTGGACGATGCGACCGGCTGGGCGGTGCAGAAGGCGCTCGAGCGCGCCGCGCTCGCCAATCCGCGCATCCGGGTGCTGACCGACCAGGTCGCCATCGACATCATCACCGAGCGGCATCTGGAAGCGCATGGCTTCATCGAGCGCCGCGCGCACGGGCTTTACGCGCTCGATCGCGAATCCGGGAAGGTGCGGCGGCTGCTCGCGCGCGCAGTGGTGCTGGCAACCGGGGGCGCGAGCCGCGTCTATCGCTTCTCGACCAATCCGGACGGCTCCACCGGCGACGGGATCGCCATGGCCTGGCGCGCCGGCTGCCGGGTTTCCAACATGGAGTTCAACCAGTTCCATCCGACCTGCCTGTACAATTTCCAGGTGAAGAACTTCCTCATCACCGAGGCGATGCGGGGCGAGGGCGGGATCCTGAAGACGCCCGACGGGCGGCGGTTCATGGCCGACCATGATGCCCGCGGCGAGCTGGCCCCGCGCGACATCGTCGCCCGGGCGATCGACGCCGAGATGAAGCGCGCGGGCCTCGATTTCGTGCACCTCGACATGACGCACCTGGGGGCAGCCTTCGTGGAAGGCCATTTCCCGACGATCGTCGCCAGGCTGCGCGAGCTGGGGATCGACCCGGTGAAGGAGCCGATCCCGGTGGTGCCGGCGGCCCACTACACCTGCGGCGGCGTGCTGGTGGACCGGCACGGGCGGACCGATCTCGTCGGCCTCTATGCGATCGGCGAAGTGTCGCAGTCGGGGCTGCACGGCGCCAACCGGATGGCGTCGAACTCGCTTCTCGAATGCTTCGTGTTCGGCGCCTCGGCCGCCGACGACATCCTTGCGCGCTTCGACGAGACTCCGCCGCCGCCCGCCGTCAGGCCCTGGGACGAGAGCCGGGTGACCGATTCCGACGAGGAAGTGGTGGTGTCGCACAACTGGGCCGAGCTCAGGCGCTTCATGTGGAACTATGTCGGGATCGTGCGCACCGACCGCAGGCTCGAGCGCGCGGCCCATCGCGTGGCGCTGCTGCGCGACGAGATCGATCAATATTACAGCAGCTTCCGGGTGACGCCCAACCTTCTCGAGCTGCGCAACATCGTGGAGGTGGCGGACCTCATCGTGCGCTCGGCCATGAGCCGGAAGGAAAGCCGGGGCCTGCACTACACGACCGACTATCCCGGCCTGTCCGACCCGCCGCGCGACACGATCCTCTATCCTTCGCGGGCCTGACGCCGCCGGGGGGCTGCGCGCGAGCGCCTCGCGCGCATGAACGGGCGCTTGACCAGCAGGCGATGTTACAATATCACATCGGCCGACTCGACAGGATCAGGCGACCCATGGCTTCCCATCCGCAGACAGATGTGCCCCCCGATGCGCTTGCGGCTGCGCTCTCGAGCCTGTGCCTCCTCCACTGCCTCCTGCTGCCGCTGGGCCTAGGGGTTGCGCCGGCGATCGCAGCGCTGCTGCCGATCGATGCCCATGGGCCGGAATGGCTGCACTGGGCGCTGCTCGCGCTTGCGGCGCCGGTTTCCGTGTGGGCGCTGTGGCGGGGCATGGCCCTGCATGGGCAGGACCGGCCCTGGCAGCTGGCAGCCCTGGGCTTTGCGCTGATGGCAGGCGGGGCGCTGGCGCACGAGACGGGGCTGGCGGAGCAGCTGCTGACGGTGCTGGGCGGCCTGATCGTGGCGGCCGCCCATCTCCTCAACTGGCAGGCGCGCCGGCAGCGCCTGTAAGCCGGTCGCGCAGCTCGCGCTTGAGCACCTTGCCGATGGCGCTTCGCGGCAACGCATCGAGCAGGTGGACGGCCGCGATGCGCTGCGTCCTGCCGAGGCGGGCGTTGGCGAAGGCGCGCAGCTCCTCGGCTGCGACGGGGTCCCGCGTGACGACGAAGGCAACCGGTGGTTCGCCCCAGTCGGCGGACGGGGCCGCGACGACGGCCGCTTCGACGACAGCCGGGTGGAGGGCGAGCGCGGCTTCGAGATCGACGGGATAGATGTTGAAGCCGCCCGAGACGATCATGTCCTTGGCGCGGCCGACGAGCTCGAGAAACCCGTCGGCATCGAATCTCCGAG
>JBDNCK010000235.1:0-3794 GCA_046719675.1 Sphingomonadaceae bacterium
CGTTCTGTTATGTTAACACCGCTGCAGCGGGAGAACATGGGCCCGATCGGAGCCTTGCCGCTGCCAGCCTGCGCACCTTGCCATTGCGCCATATCCCGGTTAGTTTCAGCGTTGTTGCGAGACTGGCGGAGGGTCCATGTTGAGCGTCGCGGCGGCAATCAGGGGTGCCAGGTCCAGGGCCGAGAAGGCCTGGCTTTCGATCGGCTCGGATGTCGAGTGTCCGCTGTGCGGATGGACCGGTTCCCGATTCCTCGTTCGAAACTATCCTCACAAGCCGGCACCCTGTCGGCACTGCCCCAATTGCCATGGCCTGGAACGACATCGCTTCAGCCATGTGGTGCTGAAGGACATGCTGCCGGCCTTCGGGGATTCGGTGCTGCATGTCGCGCCAGAAGGGCAGGTGGAGAAGTGGCTGCGATCCTTCGCCCGCTCCTACCTCAGCATCGATCTGAGCGCGCCTCGGGCGATGCGACACATGGACCTGACGGCGCTGGACCTTCCCGACGAATCCTTCTCGCTCATCTATTGCTCGCACGTCCTCGAGCATATCGAGGAGGATCGGAAGGCCATGGCGGAGCTGCGACGCGTGCTGCGGCCGGATGGCCTTGCTGTCATCATGGTACCGATCCGCGAAGGCGGAACCTATGAGGATCCGACCATCCGCACCCCGGCCGAGCGGCTGGTGCATTTCCACCAGGGTGATCATGTCCGCATCTATGGGCTCGATATCGTCGACCGGCTGACTGCAGCGGGGTTCGACGTCGAGGTCCTGCGGGTGAGCGATCATCCGCGCGCGGTCGTCGAGCGCATGGGATGGGACTATCCGTCCACGCGCGAGATCTTCCTGGCGCGACCAGCTGACGGAATGCTAAGCGCGCGCGGCCGCTGAGCGTGGAGGAGGCCGCGAAGGCCACCTCCCGTCCCATGCAGGCCCCGTCCCATGCAGGCCCTGTCCCGGTCAGGCTGCCTCGCGAGGCCTCCCGGTCAGGCGCCCTCCCGGTCAGGCGCCCTCCCGGTCAGGCAATGGCGCTGCGGCGGCGGCGGGCCGCAAGTCCGACCACTCCGAAACCGGCAATCAGCATCGCCCAGGTGGCCGGCTCGGGAATGACACCCGAGGAGATGGTCTCGTAGGAGACGAACGGCTGCAGCGTCGAGGCAAGGAACAGCGGCGTCCCGCCCGCGACAGTCGTCGTCAGGCCATAGCCGAAGCTCGCAACACCTGCAGTCAGCGGATCCGCGAGCACCCGGCCGTTGCCGGTGGTGGCGAACTGGTCGCCGATGTCGAACGAACCGACTTCCAGCCGCATGCCCGATCCAAGCAGCTCGAGGAGACCGTTGATCCGGGCATTCTGCAGCGCGCCGAGCGGCTGTCCGAAGGGGTTGGTGGTGGCCTCGCCCGAGAGGAAAACCGTGCCACCGCTGCGCAGATAGTCGCCGATGACCGTCGCCTCGTCGGCGGTGAAGTCCCGCGACGGGAAGAAGGCCAGGAACAGATCGACACCGGCCAGTCGGTCTGCGGTGATCGACGTCGTGAAGCTGGTGACGGTCGCGCCGATGCCCGTGAAGCCGTTCACGAGTTCGGGGGTGTAGTTGGGCAGGCCCGGGCCGCCGAAGATCGACACGCTGGAGCCACCGCCCAACAGGTTCTGCATGAAGGTGACATTGCCGGCGAGGTTGGCAGCCCCGGACTGCACGCCGCTGTTGAAGCGGAAGGCGATCGTGGCATCACCGGCGAGGACGAGCGTGCCCGAGGCGGCCCCGGCAGTTGCCGCGCTGGACGTAAGAAGCAGGATGGACGCGATGAAGGTGCGCATTGTTTCGACCCCTGATGGCTGGAAACCATGCGCTAGGGTGGGCAAGTTAAAATTTCGTAATGGTTTCGTGACAGATTGATACACAGATGGACACAGGCCCAGCTGCAAGACGCCTCAGTGCATCTCCTCGCCGCCCGAGACGTTCCAGGCCTCGCCGGTCACATAGAAGGCCTCGTCGGAGGCGAGGAAGGCGCAAAGTGCTGCCGTGTCTTCCGGCAGGCCGGGCCGGCCCATGGGGTTCTTCGCGGCCATGTTGGCAAGATAGGCCTCCACGCTGTCGAACCCGAGAAGCTTCGAGAAATAGGCATTCTGCCTTTCGCCAAGGCCGGTCGTCACATGGTTGGGGCACACGGCATTGACGGTGATCCCCATGCGGCCGAGCTCCACGGCCATCGAGCGCACAAGGCCCACCATCCCGTGCTTGGACGCGCAATAGGGCGCCATGTGGGGAAAGCCGGACTTTGCCGCCTGCGAGGCGACCATGAGGATGCGCCCGCCGGAGCCGGCCCCTGCCGAGATCTGCGCCATCATCTGCCGTGCGGCATGCTTTGCCGCCAGGAAGGCGCCCTTGAGGTTCACATCGAGCACGGCATCCCAGTCGGCTTCCTCGGTTTCGAGAAATGGTTTCATGAGATAGCCGATGCCGGCATTGGCGATCATCACGTCGAGCCGCCCGAATTCCCGGACTGCAGCTGCCACGAGGTTGGCGCAATCGGCATCCGAGCGCACGTCGCACGGGACTGCGATCGCACGCCCGCCGAGCGCCCGCAGCGATTGCGCGACCTGCTCCATCTCCTCGGTCGTCCCGATGTCGCCGGCCTCCATGCGCTCCTTCGGCACTCCGAGGTCGGAGACGACGACATCCGCTCCTTCCGCAGCGAAGCGCTTCAGGATGGCAGCGCCAAGGCCCCCTTCCCTGCCCGAGCCAGTGACGGCGACCACCCGCCCCTCGAAGCGGCGCATCACAGCGCCTCCGTCAGCAGGAAAACGGGGTTGTCGGCGAAGGTCTGGAACTGGGCGGCCACGCGCTGCACGGCTTCCCTCCCCACTTCGGCCAGGAAGGGCTCGAGGCCGACGATGTCGATCGTCTCGGCATAGCGATAGGGCGGCTCGGCGTCGCTTCCAAGCAGGCCGGTTGCGCGCAGCACCTGGAAATCGGTGACGGACGAAAGCGCACGCACTCCCGGAATGTCGGTCGTGCGGGCCCAGGTCTCATAGGCGGTCGGATCCACGCCGGGCTTCAGGTTGAACAGGACGATGATGCGCATGCGTCCTCCCTTCAGGCAGAGCTTCCGTCAAAAGCTTCCGTCAAAGGCGGCTGGCGGCCGCCAGGCGTTGAGCGCGCCGTCGAGCGCGGCGGCAAGCTCGAGGAGCGTGGCCTCCTCCCCGGCGCGGCCCACCAGCTGCACGGCAACGGGAAGCCCATCGCGGCTCCAGCCGGCTGGAAGCGACAGAGCGGGCAGGCCCGCGATATTCGCAAGCGCGGTAAAGTCGGCCTGGGAGACGGGCGCCTCGCCGGCAAAGGGGAAGGCAGGCTGCGGCGTGGTCGGCAGCAGGATCGCATCATCGGCCTGCAGCACGGCGCGCAGCGCAGCGCCTGCAGCTGCAAGCGCGCGCAGGCCTTCGGCACGCGCTTCCGGGCGGAAACTGGCAGCAAAGGCAAGGCTCGCGCGAAAGGCATCCGAAAACCCCTCGGGGTCGGACTTCATCGCCTCGGCAAACTGTGTGCCGGCCGCGCGCGCGGCTTCCACAAAGCCCGCCAGCCGCACGCGATGATGATCGATGTCGGCCAGGCGCTCCTCCACCTGGATCCCGAGGCCCTCGAGGAGACGGCGGGCAAGGCCGAAGGCCCGCTCGACAGAAGGATCGGTGGCGACCTGCCGCGAGGAGGAAAGAATGGCGACCCGGCGGACGGGCCGCGCCGGCTCGAGCGGCGCCAGCGCCGACTGGATGGCGGCAAGATCGGCAACCGAGCGGGCA
>JBDNCK010000236.1:0-3758 GCA_046719675.1 Sphingomonadaceae bacterium
TCACCTTGGCGTCGATGGTGGCAGCTGGAATGCGCAGCGAATAGCCGCGCTTCAGCCCTTCGTTGAGTGTCTCGGTAACCTGCATGACGGTCCTCAAACTGGAGTGCAAGACTGGCGTGCCCAAAAGCGGGTCCGGTGGTGCGGGTGGAGGGATTCGAACCCCCACGTCAGGGACACCGGAACCTAAATCCGGCGCGTCTGCCAGTTCCGCCACACCCGCATGGGCCCGAGGGAAAACGAAAGCGGGGCCTATAGCAGCCGGGAAGTGCGACACAAGAACCCCGCACCATGCCCCGACTTTCCCTTGCGCGCAGCGAGAAAGGACAGTATAGCTGACCCATTCGGAGGATTGCCCCATGAATGTTGCCACCCTGCCGCTGCGCGAGGTGTCGCTTGCCGACCGCTATGCGCTGGATGCCGAGCGGATCTTCCTGTCGGGCACCCAGGCGCTTGTCCGCCTTGCCCTGGTGCAGCGCGCGCGCGATGCCGCAGCAGGCCTCAACACGGCCGGCTTCATCTCCGGCTATCGCGGCTCGCCGCTGGGCGGGTTTGACCAGGAGCTGTGGCGCGCGAAGAAGGAGCTGGCGGCAAGCCACATCGTCTTCGTGCCGGGCATCAACGAGGAGCTGGGGGCGACCGCGGTGTGGGGGGCGCAGCAGGTCGCGCTCAACCGCCGTGCGAAATATGATGGCGTCTTCGGCATCTGGTACGGCAAGGGCCCCGGGCTCGACCGCGCGATGGACGTGATGAAGCACGCCAATGCCGCCGGCACCTCGCGGCATGGCGGCGTGCTGGCGATCGTCGGCGACGATCATGGCGCCAAGTCCTCGACCCTGCCGCACCAGTCGGACCATAATTTCTCGGCCGCCTTCGTGCCCTTCCTGTCGCCGGCCTCGGTGCACGAGATCGTCGAATATGGGCTGCTCGGCATTGCGATGAGCCGGTTTGCCGGCACCTGGGTGGGGTTCAAGGCGACCGCCGACACGGTGGAAACCTCGGCGACGGTCGACACGCTGACGGAACGCCGGGCCATCGTCTTTCCCGACTTCGCCTTTCCCGAGGGCGGGGTGCATATCCGCCCCAACGACATCTGGCGCGAGGAGGACACGCGCCTGCAGCGCTTCAAGGGCTTTGCTGCCCAGGCCTTTGCCAAGGCCAACGGCATCGACCGGCTGGTGTGGGATTCGCCCAAGCCCCGCTTCGGGATCATCACCACTGGCAAGGCCTATACCGATACACTGGAAGCGCTGCATTCGCTCGGGATCGACGCCAGGGTCGCAGCCGACATCGGCCTTCGCGTCTACAAGGTCGGCATGCCCTGGCCGCTGGAGCCCGATGGCGTGCGCGCCTTTGCGCAGGGGCTGGAGGAAATCCTCGTCATCGAGGAGAAGCGCGAGTTCATCGAGCATCAGCTCAAGTGGCAGCTCTACAACTGGAAGCCGGACGTGCGGCCGGTGGTGGTGGGCAAGCACGACGAGGCGGGCCAATGGCTGCTCTCGCCCGACAACGAGCTGTCGCCTGGGCAGATCGCGCATGTGATCGCCGGCCGCATCGCCCGCTTCCACGCAACCGACCGGGTGCGCGAGGCGCTCAGCTATTTCGAGCGGCGCGAGGCACTCCAGAAGGCCTTTGCCGCACCCATCAGGCGCACCCCCTATTTCTGCTCGGGCTGCCCGCACAACACGTCGACGAAGGTGCCCGAAGGCTCGCGGGCCCTTGCCGGCATCGGCTGCCACATCATGGCGCTGTGGATGGACCGCGCCCAGACCTTCACCCAGATGGGCGGGGAAGGCGTGACCTGGGTGGGCGAGGCACCCTTCGTCGAGGACCGGCATGTGTTCGCCAACCTCGGCGACGGCACCTATGAGCATTCCGGCCTGCTCGCGATCCGCCAGGCGATCGCGTCGAAGGTGAATATTACCTACAAGATTCTCTACAATGATGCGGTTGCGATGACGGGCGGCCAGCCGGTGGAAGGCGGGCTGACGGTTCCCATGATCGCCCGCCAGATGCTGGCCGAGGGTGCCCGCAAGGTCGTCGTGCTGACCGAGGATCTCGGCCGCTATGCCAATGTGACGCTGCCCGCCGAGGTCCGGCTGCTCGACCGGTCGCAGCTGGAACCCGTCTCCGAGGAGCTGCGCCAGACCGAAGGCACCACCATCATCATCTACGACCAGACCTGCGCTGCCGAGAAGCGCCGGCGCCGGAAGCGCGGCCTGATGCCCGATCCCGACCGGAGGGTCGTCATCAACCCGGCGGTGTGCGAGGGCTGCGGCGACTGTTCCGTCCAGTCCAACTGCGTGTCGGTGGAGCCGCTGGAAACCGAATTCGGCCGCAAGCGGCGCATCAACCAGTCGAGCTGCAACAAGGATTTCTCCTGCGTGAAGGGCTTCTGCCCCAGCTTCGTCTCGGTGCATGGCGGCAGGCTGAGGAAGCCCGACCCGAAGCAGCTGAAGCTCGGCGACCTGCCGGAGCCGGTGCCGGCCCCCCTCGGCCATGACCATTCGATCCTGGTGACCGGCATCGGCGGGACGGGCGTGCTCACCGTCTCGGCGCTGCTCGGGATGGCGGCGCACATCGCGGGCCTTGCCTCGACCACGGCCGACATGGCGGGCCTTGCCCAGAAGGGCGGCGCGGTGTGGAGCGCCGTCCGGATTGCAGCGAGCAACGAACAGCTGCTCTCGCCCCGGATCATCACCGGCGGCGCGGACCTGCTCATTGCCTGCGATTCGGTGGTGGGCGCCGACAAGGCGGCCGCCGACATGCTGTCGACGGCCCGCACCCATGTGGTGGCCAATGCCGACATCGCGCCCACGGCCGAGTTCGTGAGGAACCGCGATCTCGACTTCCGCGAGGCCCTCGTGCGCCGCAGCCTCGAGAAGGCAGCCAAGGGCGTGGACTTCGTGGCTGCCGAGCGGATCGGAACCGCGCTCATGGGCGATGCGATTGCCGCCAATATCCTGCTGCTCGGCTACGCCCTGCAGAAGGGCCTCATTCCCCTGCCGCTTGCCGCCATCGAGAAGGCGATCGAGCTCAACGGCGTGGCCGTCGGCTTCAACCGGCAGGCGCTGACGCTTGGCCGCGCGCTCGCCCATGACCCGGCGGCAATCGAGGCGCTGGTGGCCCCGCCCGCCCTGCCGCTGACCCTCGAGCAGGGGATCGCAAGGCGCGCCGCCGATCTGGCTGCCTGGGGGGATGCCGCCCATGCCGCGCGCTACGAGGCGCTGGTGGCGCGCGTGCGCGAGGCAGAAGAGGCCGTCGCGCCGGGCCGCACCGACCTGACGGATGCCGTCATGCGCGCGGCTCACAAGCTGATGGCCTACAAGGACGAGTATGAAGTCGGCCGGCTGATGACCGACGGCCGCTTCGAGAAGCTGCTTGGCACGACCTTCGCCGAGCGGGCGGCGCTGACCTTCCACCTCTCGCCGCCGCTGATCGCGAAGACCGATCCGGCGACGGGCCGGCCGAGGAAATATGCCTTCCCCGGCTGGGTGGCGTTGCCGATGTTCCGGCTGCTCGCGAAGATGAAGGGCCTGCGCGGCACCATGTTCGACCCGTTCGCCCGCAATCCCGAACGCCAGCGCGAGCAGGAAGCGATCCCGGCCTACGAGGCCGAAGTCGGGCGACTGCTCGCCGGCCTCACGCCCGGGCGGCACGGGCTTGCCGTCGCCATCGCCCGCCTGCCCCTCGATGTGCGGGGCTTCGGGCCGGTGAAGGCAGCAGCCGAGGAAGCGGTTGCGAAACGCCGCCAGGAACTC
>JBDNCK010000024.1:0-12083 GCA_046719675.1 Sphingomonadaceae bacterium
CAGGCGCAGGGCTTTGCCACGCGCGCCCAGGTCGAGGCGGCGCAGGCTGCCGTCGATGTCGCCCGCGGCCAGGTCGCAGCCGGCCGCTCGCAGCTCGGCGATCGTGTCATCCGGGCGCCGTTTTCCGGCTGGCTGTCGCTCCGCCGGGTATCGCCCGGCGCCGTCGTCAGCGCCGGGACAACCATCGCCACCATCGTGGACTATTCGCGAATCAAGCTGGATTTCCCGGTGCCCGAGACGTTTCTCGCCTCGGTCGACCGGGGGCTGCCGATCGTCGCGCGTGCTGCTGCCTTTCCCGGGGAAACCTTTGCCGGGGAAGTGAGCTCCATTGATCCCATCGTGGACCCGGTCACCCGGGCAGCCACGGTGCGCGCGATCATCCCGAACCAGGACCTGCGCCTGCGCCCGGGCATGCTGATGACGGTCGACATCGAGGCGCATCCGCGCAAGGCGGCCGTCGTGCCCGAGCTTGCCGTCGTTGGCCAGGGCGAGCGCCAGTTTGTCTATCGCCTCGTCGAGGGCGACAGGGTCGCGCGGACGGAAGTCCGCACCGGGCTGCGCCGCGCGGGCGTGGTGGAAGTGGTCGACGGCGTTGCCGTGGGTGACCGCATTGTGGTCGAGGGAACCGTTCGCATCCGCGATGGCATGGCGGTGCGCCCCGTCGAGCGGGCGGTGCCCGGCGCTGGCGACGACGAGCGCGCGGCGTGATCCTGTCCGACGTCTCGGTCCGGCGGCCGGTCTTTGCGGCTGTCCTCAGCCTCGTCATCGTGCTGGCGGGCGCCATTTCCTATTTTCGGCTGCCCGTGCGCGACCTGCCGGCCATCGAGCCGCCGATCATCTCCGTGGACACCGTCTATGCCGGGGCCAATGCGGAAGTGGTCGAGAACCGCATCACCCAGATCATCGAGGACCGCATCTCCGGCATCGAGGGCATCGAGTCGATCACCTCGCGCTCGCGCGACGGGCGCTCGACCATCACGCTCGAGTTCAAGGCCAGCCGCGACCTTGATGCCGCAGCAAACGATGTGCGCGATCGCGTCTCGGGCGTGCTCGACCTGCTGCCGCAGGAAGCCGATCCGCCCGACGTCTCCAAGGTGGATGTGGACGCGCAGCCGATCCTCTGGATGAACCTGCTGCACCCGCAATGGACGGCGATGCAGCTTGCCGACTATGCCGACCGGGTCCTCGTCGACCGCTTTTCGGCAATCGACGGGGTGTCGCGGATCAATGTCGGCGGCGACGCGCGGCCGGCGATGCGCGTCTGGCTGTCGCGCACCCGGATGGCAGCGCTTGGCCTGACGCCGGCCGACATCGAGCAGGCCCTGCGGCAGCAGAATGTCGAGCTGCCTGCCGGCCGGGTCGAAGGGGCGCAGGCCAATCTGACGGTGCGGGTCACGCGCCAGTTCACCTCGCCCGCAGAGTTCGAGCGGCTTGTCGTGACACGCGGCAACGATGGCTATCTGGTGCGCCTTGGCGACGTTGCCCGAGTGACGCTCGAGCCCGAGAACCGCTACACGCTGTTCCGGTCCAACGGCGAGAATGCCATCGGAATCGGCATCGTCCGCCAGTCGGGCGCGAACACGCTGGAAGTGGCGAACGCGGTCAAGCGCGAGATCGCGAACATCCAGCCGATGCTGCCGCCCGGCATGGAGCTTGCCGTCAGCTTCGATTCCTCGCTGTTCATCGACCGCGCCATCCGCAATGTCTGGTGGACGCTCGGCGAGGCCGCGATCCTTGTCGTTGCCGTCATCTTCCTGTTCCTCGGCAGCCTGCGCGCGACCATCATTCCGGCGATCACCGTTCCCATCTGCCTCATTGCCACCTTCTTCGTCCTCTACATCCTCGGCTATTCGCTCAACATGCTGACCCTGCTGGCCTTCGTGCTGGCAATCGGCCTGGTGGTCGACGACGCCATCGTGGTCCTTGAGAATATCTACCACCGCATCGAGGAGGGCGAGCAGCCGCTGGTGGCGGCGTTCCTGGGCGCGCGGCAGGTCGGCTTCGCGGTGGTTGCGACCACGGTCGTGGTGTGTGCCGTCTTCGTGCCGCTCTACTTCATCTCGGGAAACATCGGGGCGCTCTTCAAGGAACTGGCCGGCGCGATGATCGGGGCCGTGCTCTTCTCCGGGTTCGTGGCGCTCACCCTTGCCCCGATGCTGTGCTCGAAGCTCCTGCGCAGCGAAGCCGACGGCGGCGAGCACAATGCCTTCAACCGCTGGTTCGATCGCCAGTTTGCCAAGGTATCCGCCCACTATCGCAGCCTGCTCGGCCGCATCATCCACCGACCGCTCGCCGTGGCGGGCGCCACGATCGCCTTTGTCGGCGTGTCGCTCGCGCTTGCCAGCCAGCTCAACTCCGAACTGGCGCCCGAGGAGGACATCGGCGCATTCTTCGTGAACGTGACGGCCGCGGAGGGCACGGGCTTCAGCACCATGGCCGGCTACATGCTGGACCTGCAGGAGCAGATCCTGCCGATGGTCGACGAAGGCCGCATCCGGCGGCTGCTGGTGCGTGCGCCCGGCGGCTGGGGCGTGACCGAGGATTTCGGCAATGGCGGCATGACGGTCTTCCTCCACCCCTGGGAAGAGCGCGACTTCACCACCCAGGATGTGGCGGCCGAGGTGCAGCGCATCATCTCGAGCGATCCGCGCATCCGCGGCAATGTATCGACGGGCACAACGCTGTCGCGCGGGCGCGGCCGGCCGATCCAGTTCGTGATCGCCGGATCCTCCTTCGAGGAACTTGCCCGCGCGCGCGACGCCATCTTCGATGCCGCGCGCGCCTATCCGGGGATCGTCGATCTCGATTCCGACTATCGCGAGACCAAGCCGCAGCTCCTGGTGGACATCGACACCAACCGCGCCGGCGACCTCGGCGTGCGGATTGCCGACATCGGCACGACGCTCGAGACGATGATGGGCTCGCGCCGGGTGACCACCTTCATCGACCGGGGCGAGGAATATTATGTCGTCCTGCAGGCGGAGGATGCCGACCGCGCCAGCCCCGGAAACCTGGCCAACATCTATGTCCGCTCGGCAACCGGCGGCGGCCTCGTGCCGCTTTCGAGCCTGGTCACGCTGCGCGAGGAAGCGCGGGCAGGCGAGCTCGGGCGCTTCAACAAGCTGCGGGCCATCACGCTCCAGGGCAACATGGCCCCCGGCACGACGCTCGGCCAGGCGCTCGACTTCCTGGAGGAGGAAGCCCGCAAGCATCCCGAGATTGCCGCCATCGGCTATCGCGGGGAATCGCTGGCGCTCAGGCAGACGGGCGGCTCGCTGGTGCTCATCCTCGTCTTCACCATCCTGCTGGTCTTCCTGGTGCTGGCGGCCCAGTTCGAGAGCTTCGTGCATCCCTTCGTCATCATCCTGACGGTGCCGCTGGCCGTCGCCGGCGGTCTGCTCGGGCTGTATCTGATGGGCGGGACGCTGAACCTCTATTCGCAGGTCGGCGTGGTGATGCTGGTGGGGCTTGCCGCCAAGAACGGCATTCTCATCGTCGAGTTCATCAACCAGCTGCGCGATTCGGGCCAGGCATTCCTCGAGGCCGTCATCAATGCATCCGAGCGGCGGCTGCGGCCCGTTCTCATGACGTCGATTGCAACTGTCGCGGGTGCCACGCCGCTCATGTTCGCTTCGGGTGCCGGGGCCAATTCCCGGCAGGCGATCGGCATCGTGATCGTCTGGGGGGTCAGCCTGGCGACGTTCCTGACCCTGTTCGTGGTGCCCACCGCCTATGCCGCGCTCGCCCGCCGGACACGCGCCACCTCGGCGGTCGCACGCGATCTCGAGAAGGGCCTGCGCGAGGCCGGCCATGCGCCCGCTGCAGGGCCAGCGGAGTGACCGGAAGGTAAACAGGCAGTCAGCCGCATTTCCTTCGCCGCCGCGACCCGCTATGCACTGCGCGATGCAAAAGGAAAATCAGCTCTTCGAGGATCTCGCCCGGCTGCTGTCGTCGGTGGCCGGCACGGTTGCCGGCGCCGGCCGGGAGGCGGAGACCCGCTTTCGCGAGCGGCTGCGCGAGATGGTGGGTGGCATGGATTTCGTCAGCCGAGAGGAGTTCGAGGCAGTCAAGACTTTGGCAGGCGAGACTCGCGCGCAACTGGAGGCGCTGAAGGCCGAGCTTGCCGCGATGCGGTCGGCAGGTGCCGGGGGAAGCAGAAAGGCGCGCTCCGACTAGGCCCGGGTTGTCCACAGGAATCTGCGCCGGCCAGCCTGCCGACCTTGTGCGGCTGGTCAGACAGGCGCAGGATGTGGAGGCCTGCGGTGAAGGGGGATACAGGATGTTGATGGACCATCACGGCGAGGACTTGGGCGGGGCACCGCCCATCGACATGCTCGAACATTATTTTGAGAGCCTGAACTGGAGCTTCGAGCGCGATGGCGACGAGGAGATCGTCGCCGCCGTCAAGGGCAGCTGGTCGGACTATGAGCTGCGCGCGCTCTGGCGCGAGGAGGAACGGGTGCTGCAGTTCATCGCGCGCACCGGCATCTCGATCCCGCACGACAAGGCCGATCCGGCGATCCGCCAGGCGATCTACGAGGCACTCGGGCTCATCAACGAGCAACTGTGGATCGGGCATTTCGAATGGTGGTCGGCCGATGGGGCCATCCTGTTCCGGCATGCAGCGCTCTTCGATTCGGACGAGGAAGCATCGCTGTCGCTCGGCCAGACCCAGGCGCTCGTCGATGCAGCGATCGACGAATGCGAGCGCCACTATCCCGCCTTCCAGTTCGTGCTGTGGGGCGGAAAGGCGCCAGCCGATGCCGTGCGCGCGGCGCTGATCGAAACCGCCGGCGAAGCCTGAGTCGGACGCAATTCTGCCATTGACGGGGCGGCGGGCGCGGGCATCCCGCCTGTGGCCCGGCTCCGGCGTCTGCATGGCTGCTCCCTGATTTGCTGCATGGCAAAAATGGCAGGTCGGACTGCAAAACTCTGGCATTCCGGCAGGACACCACCCACCTGCGAGGAGCTGCGCTGCAGTGCACAACTGCGCCATGCGTGAAATTGTGTCGCACTCAAATTCCCGCTTGACGGGAACTGAGTAGCACTTTAAAGCGGCGCTCAGTTGTTTTGAGCCGGACTCGGAAAATCCCTGGCCGGCCCATCGCAGCCACCGGCACGCGCCGGTGTGGTCCCAACGATCGCCCGCCGCCCTCACGGCGAGCGCCACAGGAGTGAGTTGACATGTTGAAGTCTTTCCTCGTCGTTCCCTTCGCGCTCGCCGCTGCCACCCTCGCCGTGCCGGCGGCTGCTTCCACCGACGTCTGTGCGGCTGCCCCTGCGGCCCTTCGCGCGCTCGCCGCGTCGGCGGACGCCACTGCCCAGCGCGCGGCGCTTCGTGACATCCAGACGGGCGAGGCGCTGTGCGAGGCCCGCAATCGCCCCGAGGCGGCCCGCAAGTTCCGTTCGGCTGCGAAGCTGCTCGGCACCGACCTGCAGACGGCCATGGCGGGTGCCGCAACGACGGCTTCCATCCAGTAATCCCCCCCGGGACAGGCCTCTCCTCCCCTCGACCTGTCCCAAATCCCCGAAGGGGCCGGTGGCATCTGCCACCGGCCCCTTTTCCATGGCCCGTCCGGCTGCCATGGGCGCTGCCATGGATCCACGCCTTCGCCTCACCTTCGCCGACGGCATCGCCACCATCGCGCTCAACCGGCCCGACAAGCGCAACGCCATGGACCAGGGCATGTGGGAAGCCATGCCTGCCACCATTGCCGCAGCCATGGCGGAACCCGGCGTCCGGGTCGTGCTGCTTGCCTCTGCAACACCCGGCATCTTCTGCGCCGGGGCCGACATTGCCGAGTTCGCAGCCCGGGTTTCCGACCGGACATGGTGGGCCGCCAACCGCCGGGCGATCCGCGCCGCACAGAAGGCGCTGGTAGAAGCGCCGCGGCCGACCATCGCCGTGGTCGACGGAGACTGTGTGGGCGGCGGCTGCGGGCTGGCGCTTGCCTGCGACCTGCGGATTGCAAGTCCGCGCAGCCGGTTCGGAATCACGCCAGCGAGACTGGGCCTCGTCTATCCCCTGCACGACACGCGCCTGCTCGTGGACCTGGTCGGCCCCGCGCAGGCCAAGCGGATGCTCTATTCCGCCCGCCTGCTGCCAGCCCGCGAGGCCCATGCCATCGGCCTGGTGACGGAGGTGGCGGAAGACCCGATGGCAGCAAGCCTGGCGCTGGCGGCGGACATGTGCGCTGTCTCCGGCGACAGCCAGAGATGGGCGAAGGCGACGATCGCCCGCATCCTTGCCGGCGTGCGCGACGATGATGCCGAATCGGAGGCGCTCTTCGATGCCGCGCGCGATGGCCCCGACTTTGCCGAGGGCGTGGCGGCCTTCCTCGAAAAGCGGCCGGCCCGGTTCCGCCCATGATGGCGGCGCATCGCCTGGTTCCGGGCGCGCGCTCGGACCTTCTGTTCGTGTGCGACCATGCGTCGAACGCCGTGCCCGAGGGCGTGGCACTCGGGGTTCCGCCCGACCTGCTGGAAGCGCATGTCGCTTGGGACATCGGGGCAGCAGCCCTTGCGACCGAGCTTGGCGCCCGGTTCGATGCGCCGGTGTGGCTGGGGGCCTGGAGCCGCCTCGTCGTCGACTGCAACCGCCCGCCCGAGCTCGCCATCCCCGAAGCGAGCGACGGGCATGCCATTCCCGGGAATGTCGGGCTCGCGCAGGCTGACCGATCGCTGCGGCTCGCCCTTCACACCGCCTTCCACGAGGCTCTTGCGGGCTGGATCGCAACCGCGAAGCCGGCGCTTCTTGTCTCTGTGCATAGCTTCACGCCGCAGCTTGCAACCGACCCGGCGCCGAGGCCCTGGCCGGTCGCGGTACTGTGGAACCGCGATGCCCGCGCGGCCGGGCCTGCACTCGACAGCCTTCGCGCCGAGCCGGATTTGCCAGGCCCCGTGGGCGCCAACGAACCCTATTCCGGGCAGGTCCTCAATTACACGATGGACCGGCACGCCGAGGCCAGTGGCATTCCCTACATCGGCTTCGAGGTCCGCCAGGACCTGCTTCAGACACCCACCGCCATTGCCCGGTGGGCCGGCATCCTTGCACGCGCCGTCGAGGCGGCGCTTGCCGTCAGGGCATGATCGCTGTCGTCCGCAACCTCCTTGTGCTGCTCTTCCTTGCTGCGGCGCTGAGCATCTTCTGGGTTGCCGCCTATCGGGTGGTGGACCCGCCTGCCACATCCCTGATGCTGCGCGACCGGCTGGCGGGCCTGTCGGTCAAGCGCGAAACCAGACCGCTTGCGGACATCTCGCCCCATCTGCCGCGCGCGGTGATTGCAGCGGAGGATTCGAACTTCTGTTCGCACCGTGGCTTCGATCTGGAGGCCATCGAGAAGGCCCTGGAAGCCAACCGCGAGGGGGGCCGGCTGCGCGGCGGCTCCACCATCTCCCAGCAGGTCGCCAAGAACGCCTTCCTCTGGCCCGGCCGCACGTGGCTCCGGAAGGGCCTGGAGGCCTGGTTCACCTTCTGGCTGGAGACGCTGCTTCCCAAGCCCCGGATCATGGAACTCTATCTCAACATCGTCGAGTGGGACCGCGGAGTCTATGGGGCGGAGGCCGCCGCGCAGGGCTATTTCGGAAAGCCGGCCGCGCGCCTCAGCCGCCAGGAGGCCGCGCGCCTTGCCGCCATCCTGCCGTCTCCCGTCGATCGCAGCGCCGCCCGCCCGGGCCGCTGGACCCGCCGCTACGCCGGCACCATCGAGGCGCGCATGCGCGTGGTCGCGCGCGACGGGCTCGACGCCTGCCTGCGCGCCTGAACCGCCGGCGCGCGCGGGCGGCCGCTCTCAGGCGGTCCAGCCGCCGTCGATCACCAGCTCGCTGCCGGTCATGTAGCGGCTGTCGTCACTGGCGAGAAAGGCGATTCCCTTCGCGATGTCTTCCGGCTGGCCGGCAAATCCCAGCGGCGCGCCCTGTGCGGCGATGAGGTCGACGGAGGGCATGTTGGCGCCCGGGGCAAGGGCTTCCGCAACCGGGTTCAGCCCGCCCTGGTTCATGGAGGCCCAGATCGGCGTGTCGATGATGCCGGGGTGCACGCTGTTCACGCGGATGCCGTCCCGGGCCATCGCGCACTCCTTGGCCAGCCCCTTGGTGAAGAGCCGCACGCCGCCCTTGGTCGCGCAATAGCCGACAAGGCCCGCCGCGCCTTCCAGCCCCGCGACACTCGACACATTGATGATGGAGCCGCCGCGGCCGCCCGCGCGCATGGCCGGCACGGCATGCTTGCAGCCCAGGAAGACGCCGGTCAGGTTGACGGCCAGCTGCCGGTTCCAGTCGTCGAGGGGCATCTCGGTCACGAGGATTCCCTTGGCGATCCCGGCATTGTTCACGAGGATGTCGAGCCGGCCTTCGCTTGCCATCACGTCGGCGACGATCTCGGCCCAGCGGTCCTCGTCGGCCACATCATGGGCGAGGAAGCGCGCATGGTGTCCGTCGGCCCGGACGAGGCCGTGCGTTTCCTCGCCGCCGGCCACGTCGACGTCGGTTGCGACCACCAGCGCGCCTTCGGCTGCCAGCTGTCTTGCCGTGGCCCGCCCGATGCCGCTTGCTGCACCCGTGACGATCGCCACGCGCCCTTCGAGTCGCTTCATCTCGCACCTCCCGGGGCCGCTCTGCCGCAGGCGACGGGCGTTGCGTAGCTGTCAGTCTCGCCCGGCTGCCAGGCGCTTGACCCTGTATTCGAGCACCTGTTCGCCCGCCTGGTTATAGACGGCGACGTCCTGCGTGACGATGGCACGATTGTTCTTCGACGTCGGCCGGATCTCGGCGATGGCAAGGGTGGCCCAGATGCTGTCGCCCACCCGCACCGGGGCGAGCGCCTTGGTGTGGATTTCCAGAAGTGCCAGACCCACGCCCTGGATCACCGTCTGGAACAGCATCCCCTCGATCAGGCACTGGGTGAGCGCTGCCGGCACCAGCCGGCCGGGGATGGCCGCCCCGGGATAGGCGGCATCGATGAAGATCGCCTCCGTCATGCCGGTTACGCCGATGAAGCCCACGAGATCGGCCTCGGTGATCGTGCGCCGGAGCGTCCGGCCGACGAGGCCTGTCTGAAGATCCTGCCAATAGGGCCCCTTGCCGAGCACGGGGAGCGTTTCGAAGAGGCTGAGCGCGTCGGTCATGTCGTCTCCCGGTGGCGGTGCAGGTCGAGGTGGCGGCGCAGGAAGTCGGCAGCAGTGCCGGCGCGGTCCGCCAGACGCGCGTCGGCAATCCGCGCGGCCCAGTGGCTCTCGCTGCCGAAGGCGATCCGCGCTTCCTGGAGGCGGCGGGTGTAGAGACCAAGGTCATATTCCGCCGTCATCCCGATCGCGCCATGCACCTGGTGCAGGATGGCCTGGCCAGCGGCTGCTGCCTCGCTGGCGCGCGCCTTGGCAAGCGCGGCTGCAAGGGGCGCGATCCGCGCGCCGGCAAAGGCAAGGCTGGCGGCCGCGTGGGCGGCGATGCCTTCCTCGGCCAGTTCGGCCATCTGCTGCTGGATGGCCTGGAAGGCGGCAAGCGGCCGGCCGAACTGCTGCCTGGTGGTGACATGGGCATGCGCAAGCTCGGCCGCACCGGCAACAAGGCCGGCGATCCGTGCCGCCGTCAGCGCGGCGGCGGCTGCTTCCAGATCGGCTGCAGGCGCGCCTGCGATGGGCGCCCCCGTCTCCAGCTGCGTTGCAGCCCCCGTCCGCCAGGGGTCGTCACCGGCGGCGCGCAAGGGGCAGAGGGCAAGACCATCGGCCTCGCGCACCACGGCATGGCTTGCCAGCCGCGCCATCGGCACGAGCGGGGAGCAGGGCGCCAGCACGACAAGGGAATCCCCGGCAAGCACGCCCGGAAACCAGGCGCGGGCCAGCACCGTCTCGGCAAAGGGCACGGCCAGCAGGTGGCGCCCGGCGGCAACGGCCAGCGGGAAGAGGTCGGCAAGCGAAAGTCCGGCGCCGCCGGCGGCCTCGCTCACCAGAAGATCGAGAAAGCCCGACTGGCGAAGGGCAGCACCAAGCTCCTCGGGCACGGCCCCTGCCTCGCAGGCGCGCGCGACCTGCGGTCCGGCATGATCGGCCAGCAGCCGTCTGAACGCATCTTCCAGCATGCGGCCGGCCATGCCTGCCGCCCGGCCTTGCTGCAAGCCTGCGCCTGCCTCAGCGCAGGCCGAGGCCGCGGGCGATCATCCCGCGCAGGATCTCGCGCGTGCCGCCGCGGATCGAGAACACCGCCGAAAGCTGGTGGAGATAGGCAAGCGTTGCCATGAGGTCCGGGTCGGCCGGGCCATCGAGCATGTTGGCGATCTCGCGCGGCATCGCCTGTTCCAGCGCCGTGCCCAGATCCTTGAGGACGGCCGCCCCGACCACGGGCGAGGCGCCTTCGGCAAGCCGGGCGGTCAGGGCGACCGACATGGCACGCAGGGCTGCCAGCCGTGCCAGGTGCCGGCCCAGAAGATCCTTCGCGCGCGTGTCCGGCCGGGCCTCGAGCTGCTGCGTCCACAGGTCGAGCAGGATGAGCGCGGAATAGATGCGCTCCGGCCCCGACCGCTCGAAGGCAAGCTCGGCGTTCACCTGCGCCCAGCCCTCGCCTTCCTCGCCGACCAGCGCATCGGCTGGCAGGAACACGTCGTCGAAGCGGGTTTCGGAAAACTCGCTTTCGCCTGTCGAGAGCATGATCGGCTTCGTGGTGACGCCGGGCGCCTTCAGGTCGACAAGGAACTGCGAGAGGCCCCGGTGCCGGTCCTCGGTCGTGCCCGACGTGCGGACAAGGGCGATCATCATGTCCGACCGGTGGCCCCAGGTCGTCCATATCTTGGCGCCGTTCAGCCGCCAGCCATTGCCGTCGCGCGTCGCGCGCGAGCGCACCGACGCCAGGTCCGAGCCCGATCCCGGCTCGGACATGCCGATGCAGAAGAAGAGCTCCGAGCGGCAGATGGCCGGGATGTAGCGCTGGCGCTGCTCCTCGCTGCCGAACTTGAGCAGCAGCGGTGCCGACTGCCGGTCCCCGATCCAGTGAGCCGCGCACGGCGCGCCGTTGGCGAGCAGCTCTTCCACCAGCACGAAGCGGTGGAAATAGTCCCTGCCTGCACCGCCATAGCGCTCGGGAAGCGTGAGCCCCACCCAGCCGCGCGCGGCGAGCGCGCGCGAGAAGTCCGGGTTCCAGCCGGTCCAGGTGCGCGCCTTCTCGCGCGGGGGCAGGCCGGCGAGCGCGTCCTTCAGGAAGGAACGCACCTCGGCGCGGAAGCCCTCCGTTTCGGCAGGAAGGGCTGCGGGGGCGAAATCGGCGGCAAGCTCGGAAAATCCCATGCGGCTTCCTGTGCCGCCTCGCCCTCCCCATTCGCAAGGCTTTTCGCCCGCGTCCGATTGCGGCAGGGAAGGCGGAAGGGAGGGCGCATGGACCGACTTTCGCATTACCAGCGTTTCCGATTTGCGCGCGAGGGACGGGTGCTGACGGCAGCGATCGCCGCCCCCGGCCCGGTCAACGCGGTGGATGCCACCCTGCACGAGGAGCTGGCGACGGTGTTCACCGATCTCCAGCACGACGAGGGGTCCGACCTCATCGTGCTCACCGGCGAAGGCCGGGCCTTCTCGGCCGGCGGCGACTTCGACTGGTTCGAGGAGCAGATTGCCGATCCCAGGAAGTTCCGCGCAATCGCCCAGGATGCGCGCCGGATCGTGACCTCCCTCCTTGATCTCGAAAAGCCGGTCGTCTGCCGCCTGAACGGGGCAGCGGCCGGGCTTGGCGCCACCATCGCGCTGCTGTGTGACGTGATCGTGGCCGACGAGCGGGCAGTGATCGGCGATCCGCATGTGAAGGTGGGGCTGGTGGCAGGCGACGGCGGCGCCATTATCTGGCCGCAGCTCATCGGCTTTGCGCGGGCCAAGGAATATCTGCTGACGGGCGATCTGCTGACGGCAGCGCGGGCGGCGGAAATCGGCCTCATCAATCATGCGGTGCCTGCCGACCAGCTGGATGCGAAGGTGGCAGAGATCGCGGGCAGGATCCTTGCCAACCCGCGCTGGGCGGTGCGCTGGACGAAGACGGTCACCAACCAGCCGCTCAAGGCGCTGGTTGCGCAGACGATGGATTCAAGCCTGGCCCACGAGATGCTCTCC
>JBDNCK010000237.1:0-3703 GCA_046719675.1 Sphingomonadaceae bacterium
AGCGCGTGCAGCTGGTCGATATTCTCGGTCAGGATCTTCTTGGCCCTGTCGTAGCCCTCGATCACCAGCCGCTTCACTTCGCTGTCGATCAGCTCGGCAGTCTTTTCCGACACGTTCTGCTGCCGCGTGACGGAATGGCCAAGGAAGACTTCCTCCTGGTTTTCCGCATACTTCAGCGGCCCGAGCTTGTCGGACATGCCCCACTGCGTGACCATCGCGCGGGCAAGATCGGTTGCCATCTGGATGTCGCCCGAGGCGCCACTCGTCACCTTGTCCTCGCCGAAGATCAGCTCTTCGGCGACGCGCCCGCCCATGGCAACCGAGAGGTTTGCGTACATCTTGTCGCGTGCGAAGGAGTAGCTGTCCCGCTCGGGCAGCCGCATGACCATGCCGAGTGCCCGGCCGCGCGGAATGATGGTGGCCTTGTGGATGGGGTCGGAGGCGGGCTCGTGGAGCGAGACGATGGCATGGCCGGCCTCATGATAGGCGGTCAGCTTCTTCTCCTCCTCGGTCATCACCATCGACTTGCGCTCGACGCCCATCATGACCTTGTCCTTGGCGTCCTCGAACTCGGTCATGGAGACGAGCCGCTTACCGCGCCGGGCTGCCAGCAGCGCTGCCTCGTTGACGAGGTTGGCAAGGTCGGCGCCCGAGAAGCCAGGCGTCCCGCGCGCGATGATGCGGGCATTGACATCCGGCGCCAGCGGGACCTTGCGCATGTGCACCTGCAGGATCTTCTCGCGGCCCTCGATGTCGGGGCGGCCAACGACGATCTGGCGGTCGAAGCGGCCGGGCCGCAGCAGGGCGGGGTCCAGCACGTCCGGCCGGTTGGTGGCCGCCACGATGATGATGCCCTCGTTCGCCTCAAAACCGTCCATCTCGACGAGCAGCTGGTTGAGCGTCTGCTCGCGCTCGTCATTGCCGCCACCAAGGCCCGCGCCGCGATGCCGGCCGACCGCATCGATCTCGTCGATGAAGATGATGCAGGGCGCATTCTTCTTCGCCTGCTCGAACATGTCGCGCACACGGGATGCACCCACGCCCACGAACATCTCGACGAAGTCGGAGCCCGAGATGGTGAAGAAGGGCACATTCGCCTCGCCCGCGATCGCGCGCGCAAGCAGGGTCTTGCCGGTGCCCGGAGGCCCGACGAGGAGCGCGCCCTTCGGGATCTTGCCGCCAAGCCGGTGGAACTTCGAGGGGTCCTTCAGGAAGTCGACGATTTCCTGCAGCTCCTCCCGGGCCTCGTCGATACCGGCGACATCATCGAAGGTAACACGGCCGTGCTTTTCGGTGAGCAGGCGCGCGCGCGACTTGCCGAAGCCCATCGCACCCCGGCCCTGGCCGTTCTGCATCTGGCGCATGAAGAAGATCCAGATGCCGATCATCAGCAGGAAGGGGAGCGCACCCACGATGATCTGCTGGAACAGGCTCGGGCGATCCTCCGGCACGGCGTCGAAGCGCACATTGCGCCCGCGCAGCCGCTCGATCAGCTGCATGTCGCCCGGATTGTAGGTGCGAAAGCTGGTCTCGTTGGTGAGCGTGCCCGAAATCTGGCGGCCCGAGATCGCGACTTCGCGCACCTGGCCCTCGTCGATCTTCTTCAGGAACTCGGAGTAGGCAATTTCCTGGCCGGTCCGTTCGGTGCGGGCTGGTCCCTGCACCACCTGGACGACGAGGACGAGCGCGAAGAGAATGCCTGCCCACATCAGCAGGTTCTTCATCATCGGCGAGGGTGGCTTGCGGTTGTTGTCCGACATGGAGTCCCTTTCCGCGGCGAAATGTAGGGCGCGCCCGGGCGAAGCGCAATCAAGGCAATTCCGATTGCGGCAAACGGTGCATGCGATGACCCCTAGCTCGGTCCGGTTTGGACGAAACGGGCGACCTCGGGCTAGAGGGCGTTGATGGACCCCCTTGCCTTCCTCGATTTCGAACTCTTCCAGCTCCGCGGGACGGCCGTGACCGTCTTCGGCGTGCTGACGCCCATCCTCATCCTCTTAGGCCTTTGGTTCGCGCTCAAGCTGCTCAACCGGGGCAGCCAGCGGCTGCGCGCCCGGGCGGATCCGTCGCGCGCCTTCGGCATCTACGCGCTCAGCCAGGTGCTGCGCTATGTGCTCATCTTCGCGGGCGTGCTTGCCGTTGCGCGCTCGATCGGGTTCGACCTGACCTCGGTGTCGATCTTCGCCGGCGCGCTTGGCGTCGGCGTGGGGCTTGGCCTCCAGGATATCGTCAAGAATTTCGTGAACGGGCTCATCCTGCTCTTCGACAAGTCCATCGAAGTCGGCGA
Organism: Sphingomonadaceae bacterium; assembly: GCA_046719675.1. Lineage (GTDB taxonomy): Bacteria > Pseudomonadota > Alphaproteobacteria > Sphingomonadales > Sphingomonadaceae > Thermaurantiacus. The sequence goes on from JBDNCK010000237.1 coordinate 2,288, forward strand.
TTTCATCGAACTGGAAGACGGAACCCGCGGCCAGGTGATCGCCATCGGCCCGCGCGCCACCACCATCCAGACCAACGACAAGGTGGACATCCTGCTGCCCAACTCGCTCATGCTGGACGGCAAGCTCACCAACTGGACGCGCAACCAGGCCACGCGGCGCGTGCGCATCCCCTTCGGCGTTGCCTATGGCTCGGACAAGGAGAAAGTGCGCGAGGCCGCGCTCGAGGCCGCCCGCGCCGTCCCCTTCACCATGCCCGAGACACCGACCGAGCGCACCCAGGTCTGGCTCACCCGCTTCGGCGACTCCTCGCTCGACTTCGAACTCGTCGTCTGGCCGACGCTCGAGGCGGTCAAGCGCCCCGGTGCCATGTTCGCCGCCTACAACTGGGCGCTCGAGGATGCGCTGAGGAAGCACGGGATCGAGATCCCCTTCCCGCAGCGCGATCTGCACATCCGCAGCCTGTTTGGCGCCGAAGGCGAGGCAGCGCGCGCAGCACTGAACGGCGGACGCAATGACGCAGCCGACGACATCGCGAAGGAAAGGCAGCCGCCGGAAGCAGGCACCTGAGGCGCCGGGCCGCCTTCCTCGCTTGCCTTTTCCGGAGCAGAACATAGGAAGAACACATGCTGTCGCTTCGGGACAAGCTGGCGATTCTGGCCGATGCCGCCAAATATGACGCCTCCTGCGCGTCTTCCGGCACCGCGCGGCGGAATTCGCTGGGCGGCAGGGGCATGGGATCGACGGAAGGCATGGGCATCTGCCATTCCTATGCGCCAGACGGACGCTGCATCTCGCTCCTCAAGATCCTGCTCACCAACTACTGCCAGTTCGATTGCGCCTATTGCATCAACCGCAGATCCTCCTCGGTGCGGCGCGCCCGCTTCACCGTCTCGGAAGTCGTGCGGCTGACGCTGGGTTTCTATGCGCGCAACTATATCGAGGGGCTGTTCCTTTCCTCGGGCATCATCCGCTCGCCGGACTACACGATGGAGCAGCTGATCGAAGTCGCCCGCACCCTGCGCGAGACCCACGATTTCCGCGGCTACATTCACCTCAAGACAATTCCCGACGCGTCTGCCGAGCTCGTTCGCCAGGCCGGCCTTTGGGCCGACCGGCTTTCGATCAACATCGAGCTTCCCACCAAGGCCGGGCTTGCAGCGCTTGCGCCCGAGAAGGATGCCGGGCGGATCACCGGCGCCATGGGCTGGCTGCGCGCCGACATCGCCGAGGCAAGGGAAGCCACCCGCCGCTTCCGGCATGCCCCGCGCTATGCGCCCGCCGGCCAGTCCACGCAGATGATCGTGGGCGCCGATGCCGCGGACGACCGCACGATCCTGGCCAGCGCCGAAACCCTGTATCAGCGCTTTGGCATGCGGCGCGTCTATTACTCGGCCTACAGCCCGATTCCCGATGCC
>JBDNCK010000238.1:0-3683 GCA_046719675.1 Sphingomonadaceae bacterium
CCCAGCCGGGGTGCGTCGCGTAGGAGAGGAAGGAGGCAGGCGTGATGCGCGGCGGCGAAGTGAAGCCTGTCTTCAGGCAGCGCTCGCGGTTGCCCCCCACCTGGGTGTCGACCGTCAGCGTCAGCGCGTCGAACCCGGCGGCCCGGGCGCGCGCGATGAGGCTTGCGTTCAGGCCCTCGTCCTTGTGGACATAGAGCTGGAACATCTTGGGCGCAGAGACGCGCGCCCCGATTTCCTCGAGGCTGACGGTGGCCAGGCTCGAGATGCCGAAGAAGGTGCCGAAGGCCGAGGCCGCGGCTCCCACGGCGCGCTCGCCCTGCCAGTGGAACAGGCGCTGCAGCGCGGTGGGCGACAGGAACAGCGGCATCTGGATCTGCCGGCCCAGGACGCTGGTTGTCATGTCCACCTCGGCGCAACCGGTCAGCACGTCGGGCACGAGGTCGCAGGAATCGAAGGCCTCCGTGTTGCGGGCCTTCGTCACTTCATCATCGGCGCCGCCGTCGATATAGTGGAACACGGGGGCGGGCAGCCGCCGCCGCGCCAGCCGGCGGAAATCCTCCACATTGTGGCAATCGGCGAGGCCCATGCAGCTCAGGCCGGTGCCTGCGGTTCCCAGGCGTCGAGAATGGCCGACGCGGAGGCGAACCAGCAGGTCGGCATCAGCCGGTCGAGCAGCGCCTCGAAGGCGCCGATCCGGTAGGGCAGGCCGATGATGTAGGGGGTGAGCTCCAGCGCCAGGATGCGCCCGCCTTCCGCGGCAAGGCAGTCGGCGGCATCTGCGATCTGCTGGGCATAGCTGTCGGCAGAGGCCTGGCACAGGTTCAGGATCTGCCGGTCGGAAAGCTCGTGGTTGAGCGGCAGGTTGAGAAGGCCGTTGGCAAAGCGCCAGGGCTGGTCGTCGTTTGCCCAGTCGGTCGTGTAGCGGAAGCCGTGGCGCCGCAGCAGGTCGGGCGTGCGGAAGCTCTGGGAGCGGGCGATGGCGTGAAAGCCCGCCGGCCGGTGGCCCAGGGCCTGCCAGCGCGCGCGCGTGTCGGCAATCAGCGCCTCTTCCTCCTCGGCGGGGAGGCTGCCGTCGATGGTGCCGTTCATGTCGGTCCCATGGGCGAGGATCTCGTGGCCGGCCTCCATCACCGCTGCAAGCAGCGCGGGATAGCGTTCGGCCACCGCCACATTCATGGCAACCGTCGCCTTGAGGTCGCGCGCGGCAAAGGCATCGAGCAGCCGGAAGATCCCGATCCGGTTGCCATAGTCCCGCGCCGTGTAGTGGCGATAGTCGGGAAAGGCCGTCTGCATGTGGCCGGGTGCCCGGAACGGCCTGTCGGCCGGGGTCAGCGGGAAGAACTCGCTCTTGATGACGCAGAAGGCAGCAAGCGGCCGGCCGCCGGGCCAGCGCACCGGCGGGCGCTGGTGCTGTGCCGACCAGCCGTAGAGATCATGGTCATAGCCGCGGCGCCGCAGCGGATAGCCGAGATAGGCGGGCCCGAGGCTCATGGCGTCACCTGCTGGCGGAAGCTGTCGACGATCTCGCCGGCGCGCGCGATCCAGGCGCGGCCGTCGCTGGCGATATGGCGCAGCACGTCGCGGAATGGGCCGATGCGGTGCGGCTGGCCGATGAGGTAGGAGTGCAGCGGGATGCACATGACGGTGCCGCCTGCCTCGCCTTCGGCTGCCAGCCGCTCATACTGGCGGATCAGGGTCTCGGCATATTCGCGTGGGCTCATGTTGTAGATGAAGAAGCCGTAATGGTCGTTCACCTCCAGGCTGTAGGGGATGGCGACAAGCGGGCCATGGCGCGTGCCCACCCAGGTCGGCTGGTCGTCGTGATAGAGGTCGCAGGTATAGGCAAGCCCCGCCTCGGCGATGAGATCGAGGGTGTTGAGCGTGTGGGTAAGCGCCGGGGCCAGCCAGCCGCGGATCGTCTGGCCGGTTGCGGCCCGCACCGTCTCGATCGAATCGCGGATGATGGCGCGCTCCTCGTCGGGCGCCATGTCATAGGCGTAGCGGGTGTTGTAGATGCCGTGGCTGAAGAACTCCCAGCCGCGCGCGGCCGCGTCCGCCACCACTTCCGGATGATGCTGGCACAGCGCAACCGAAAGCGAAACGGAGCCGGGAAAGCCGAACTCGGACATGGCATCGGCCATCCGCCAGTGGCCGACCCGGTTGGCATAGTCGCGATGGCAATAGCCCACCACATCGGGATGCGGGCGCGGCCAGGATCGGCGCTTCGGATGCGCCGGCGGGTCGATCTCATAATATTCGAGGTTGGGCGCCACCCAGACGGCAACAGGCTTGCCGCCGGGCCAGACGAGCTTCGCCCGCTCGCGCCAGGGGCGATAGGGGTAGAGGCCGGGATCGTGCATCGTGTCTGCCGCATGGCGCGCATGGGGTTGGCCTGCAAGCCTCAGTTGGGGGCAAGCCAGGCCTCCGCGGCGCGCGCGATCCCCTCGCCCAGCCGGCGCTGCGCGTCCGCGGTTGCAAGCCAGCGCGCATCCTCCGCGTTGGACAGATAGCCGCATTCGAGCAGCACGGCCGGCACGCCCAGATTGCGCAGCACCTGGAAGCCGGCGAAGCGATGGAACTGGCCGCGAAACGGCACGCCGGCCCCTTCGGCATTCTGCTGGAGCACATGCGCGAACTGCGCGCTGGCGTTCATCGTGTCGCGGAGCGCAAGATCGATCAGCACGGCCTGGGCGTCGCCATCCTCGGCCGACAGGTCGATCCCGGCGATGGCATCCGCGCGGTTTTCCTTGGCGGCAAGCCGCGCGGCCTCGCGGTCGGAGGCGACTTCGGAGAGGGTATAGACCGTCGCCCCGCGTGCCTGCGGGTTGGGCGCGCTGTCGGCGTGGACGGAAATAAACAGCGCAGCACCCCAGCTGCGGGCCAGCGCCACCCGCTGGCCCAGCGTCAGGAAGCGGTCGTCGGTGCGGGTGAGGCGCACCTGCACCTTGCCCGAACGCTCGAGCGCACGGGCTGCCGCGCGCGCAATGGCCAGCGTCACGTCCTTCTCAAAGGTGCCGGTCACGGCAATCGCGCCCACATCCTTGCCGCCATGGCCCGGATCGATGACGACGAGCGGCCGTTCGCGCGCACGCTCGATGGCCTGCACCGGCGTGACGGCGGGCACGGGCGGCGGCTGCTTTCCGGACAGCGCGGCCTCCACTTCCGCGAGCACCGCCGCTTCGCTGCCGCCCATCGGGATGGCGGTACGGCCGCGGCGCCCGGCCGCCGCCAGTTCCGCCTCGGTCGCCGGGCCGATCTCGAGCTCGAGCACCGGGCCCTCGGCCATCCGCGCGGCGCGCAGGGCCAGAGGCTGCGCCATTTCGAGGACAAGGCGCGCGGTTGCCGGGTCAAACTGGGCGATGCGCGCCATGCGGACCGGGCCGGCTGCGCCTGCCTCCCGGCGCTGCGTGGCAACACCTGGCAGGTCGATGACGAGCCGGCGCGGATTGTCGAGCACGAAGCTCGTCGCCGTTCCCTCCAACGGCCGGGAGAGGGCGAGGCGCACCCGCGCGCCATTGCCATCTGGCGCGATGGCGAGCACGCCGGCCACGGCCTGCGCAAGGGCAGGGGCAGGGGCCAGCAGCAGCAGGAGGACAAAGAGGCGCGCCAGCATCGCAGCCCCGCCCATGCCACGGCGTTGCTGAACCTCAAACTTCCTGAACCTCAACCAGCGCGTCTCAGGG
>JBDNCK010000239.1:0-3679 GCA_046719675.1 Sphingomonadaceae bacterium
GAAGGCACGGCGAACTTCCCGGTCGATTTCGTGTCGATCATCATCAACACCAACGATCTTGCCTCGCTGTTCGTGAACGGCGTGCAGGCGGATGCCAGCCTCTTCCAGCCGCTGTCGACCACGGCCTTGAGCTTCGGCAACATCGAGGTGTCGGGGATCAGCGGGCCCTTCTCGATCACTGCGGCAAGCCCCTTCCAGCTGCTGCTGTCCGGCTTCGACAGCTTCGACAGCTATTTCACCTATGGCGGCGCCGCCTTCTCGCCGGGCGCCTCGCCGCCCCCGGAGGAGCCGCCGCCACCGCCGCCTTCTGAAACCGTGACCGTCTGGTGGGATGGGGATGCCGCCGGCAACCCGAACAACGGTGTCGTGGATGGCGGCGACGGGGTACTCACCCGCACCAGCGGCAACCTGACGACGGCCGATGGCGCCACCAACAGCAGCCTGCCCGTGGAGCCGGCCAACATCATCTTTGCCGGCCAGCCCGGGACCGTGCAGGTGGATACCAGCGAGGGTATCATCGCGGTGGCCGGAATGGAGTTTCGCGTCAGCGGCTACACCATCACCGGCGACCCGGTGGTGCTGGCCTCCGATGGCGCTGCGATGCGGGTGGGCAATGGCACGCCGGCGGGCGCCGACTTCGAAGCGCTGATCGAGGCGGAACTGGTCGGCGCCGGGCGCCTGACCAAGACCGACCTTGGCACGCTCGTCCTGACGGCGAGCAACAGCTACGCCGGTGGGACGACGGTCGCGGCCGGAACGCTCGTCGGCCATGCCGGGGCCCTGGGCACGGGCAATGCCACAGTCGCCGAGGAGGCGACGCTCGTCTTCGACCAGGCGACGGCGGGCACGTTCGAAGCTGCGATCGGCGGTGCGGGCAGCCTCGTCAAGCGCGGGGCCGGAACCCTTGAACTGTCGGGAAGCAGCGGCTTGACTGGCGGGACGACCGTCGAGGCCGGCCGGCTCAACGTGACGGGCACGCTTGCCGATTCGGCGGTGGCCGTGCTGGCTGGCGCCACGCTTGGTGGCACCGGAACCGTGGGGAGCACCCTTCTTGCGGCCGGCAGCCGGATTGCGCCTGGCCTTTCGATCGGGACGCTCACCGTCGATGGCGACATCGCCTTCGGCTCTGGTTCCACCTACGAAGTCGAACTGCTGTCCACCGGCGAGTCCGATCGCATCGTGGCAAGCGGGGCCGCCGCCATCGCCGCGGGCGCCAATCTGCAGGTGGTGAAGCTGGATGCGCCGCGCTTTGTCCTGGGACAGCGGTACACGGTGCTGACCGCTGCTGGCGGGCGGAGTGGCACCTTCACGCTCTCTGGGCCGCTGCGTGTCTCGCAATTCATCAGCGTGGTCGGCGAATATGATGCGAACAACGCCTATCTCGCGGTCCGCCAGACCTCGAGCTTTGCGTCAGCTGGCGCTACCCCCAACCAGATCGCAGCCGCCAGCGGCGCCGACAATGCCGGCAACGGCCTCCTCTATCTTGGCCTTGCCTATCTGCCCGATGCGCCGTCCGCACAGGCCGCCTTCGACCAGATCTCGGGTGAAATCCACGCCTCCGCGCGTGGCATCGCGCTTGAGGACAGCCGCTTCGTGCGCGAGGCGGTGGCCAGCCGCCTGCTGGCAACGCAGGAAGAGGGCATGGCGCTGTGGGGGCATGGCTTCGGGGCGAAAGGCAGCTGGGATGGCGACGGCAACGCCGCCGATCTCGATCGCCATATCGCCGGCCTGTTCCTCGGGGCCGACTTCATTGCAACGAGCGGCGTGCGTGCCGGGATTCTGGGCGGCTTTGCCAACGGCGCCATCAATGTGCCGGCGCGCGGATCGGTTGCGGAAACGACGGACTTCCACCTCGGCGGCTATGGCGCCTTCGGCCTTGGCGGCGGCTTTGCCGCCCATGTCGGCGTGGCGCACATGTGGCGGACGGTCGAGACCGCGCGCACCATCGCCTTCCCCGGTTATGCGGATTCGCTTGGCAGCAAGTATAATCTTGGTGTCACGCAGGTGTTCGCAGACGTGGGCTATCGCCTCGATGTCGCGTCGTTCGGCCTCGAGCCCTTTGCCAACCTTGCCTGGGTGAAGGTCAACGAAAGCGATTTCCGCGAGAACGGCGGGCCTGCCGCCCTTCGTACCGCAGGCAACGACAGCAGCGACTATTTCGTGACCACCGTTGGCGGCCGGGTCTATGTCGGGCTTCCGGTCGGCGCTGGCAATTTCGGCGCCATGGGAAGCCTTGGCTGGCGCCATGTCGCCGGAGACGATGTGACAACCCCGCTCGCCATGCAGTTCAATGCCGGCAACCCGTTCTTCATCGCTGGCGTTCCTGTCGCAAGAGATGCAGCGGCGCTCGGCTTTGCGATCCAGGGCCGGGTCGGGAAGCTCGAGCTGGACATCGGCTACAGCGGCGTGATCGGCGGCGGGGTCTCCGACCACGGCGGACGCGCAACCGCCATCTTCCGCTTCTGACGCCTGCGTGACATGGCGGGGGTTGCATTCCCCCGCCAGCGCGCCACTGTCCGGTCGGGGAGTGCGCGCGATCGCGCGCAGGCGAATGAGGGAGGTCGGGACGGACGCGCTTCGCGAAGCCGCGCATGGCCAGGTGCAGCCGCCGCCGCTGCCCCTCCGCACGCGCCTGGCCTTCGGCTTCGGGGCGGTGGCCTATGGCGTCAAGGACAATGGCTTCGCCTATTTCCTGCTGCTGTTCTACAGCCAGGTCGTCGGGCTGGATGCGCGCCTCGTCGGCCTTGCCATCACGCTCGTGCTCGTGCTCGACGCGCTGTCCGACCCGGTGGTCGGAACCTGGTCGGACAATCTGCGGTCGCGCTGGGGCCGGCGCCATCCCTTCATGTATGCCTCCGCCCTGCCGGTGGCTGTCGCCTTCTGGTTTCTCTGGAACCCGCCCGCATGGTCGCATGCCGCGCTCTTCTGGTATCTGCTCGTGCTTGCCGCCATCATCCGCACGGCCGTCACCTTCTACGAGGTGCCGAGCTCGGCGCTTGCGCCGGAGCTGACGCAGGATTATGACGAGCGCTCGAGCCTGATCGGCTGGCGCTATTATTTCGGCTGGACGGGCGGGAACGCAATGTCCGTGCTGATGTTTGCCGCCATCTTTCCCGCCTTTGCGACGGCTGCCATCCCGGACGGGCGCTTCAACGCCGAGGCGTACGGCTTCTACGGCAGCATTGCCGCGGTCCTCATCTTCACGGCCATCCTCGTCTCGGCGGTCGGCACCCACGGCCGGATCCCGCACCTCATGCCGCCCCCACCACAGCGCCGGCTCACCCCCGGCCGCCTGTTCCGCGAGATCCTCGAGACGCTCTCCTCCCGCTCCTTCGCCGCGCTGTTCGTCGCAACCATCTTCGGCGCGATTGCAACCGGCCTTGCTGCAGCGCTTGCCTTCTACATCAACATCTATTTCTGGCGCTTCTCCAGCGGCCAGATCGCGATGCTCACGATCGGCATCTTCCTCTCGGCCGTCATCGGGAGCGTCGTTGCACCCCTTGTCGGGCGGCGGTTCGGCAAGCGCCGCGGCGCCATTGCCGTCGGGCTGGTCGCCTTTCTGGGGGCGCCGCTTCCGATGGTGCTGCGGCTGGTGGGCGTGCTGCCCTCGCCGGTCGAGGCGCCATGGGTGTTCTGGCTGGTGGCAGCCGCGACGGTCATCGACGTCGGCCTCATCATC
>JBDNCK010000240.1:0-3679 GCA_046719675.1 Sphingomonadaceae bacterium
AGGCGCGCCGCTATCGCGACGTCCCCGGGGCGCGTAGCTCAGCGGTAGAGCACTGTGTTGACATCGCAGGGGTCACAGGTTCGAACCCTGTCGCGCCCACCATTTTCCCTTTTCCGCAGGTGATGCTAGGCTGGCTGGCGAAGGAGCTGCCATGCTGAGTGTCGCTTGCGCGACGGTCGCCGCCGTGCTGGCGAGCGCGACTGCCCCCACGACCGTTCGCCTGACGGAAGATTGCCCGCAAGGGGTGCGGCTCAACGGCACCAGCTGGAAGGCCGGCGGCCATGTGCTCCAGCTCGACGGCCGCACCATCCAGGGGCTCGAGATCATGCGCGTCGATGGTCTCACCCTTTCCGGCGGGACGGTCCGGGGCCGCCCGGGAGTCCGCCGCGCCGCCCTCGTCCGCCTTTCGCGGAACATCCTCATCGACAACATGACATTTCGCGACGCGGTGATCGGGCTGCAGCTGTCCGAAACCCAGGACGTGATCGTGCGCAACAGCCAGTTCACCAAGGTGGGCGACGGGCTCAACGGCGCCGTCAACCAGCGCGTGCGGATCGAGAACAACCGCTTCTTCGACTTCGAATATCGGCAAAGCCGCTGCACGCTGGGGGAAGAGGATGTGCGCGAGGGGATGTCCCGCAGGGAGTGTCAGGCCGCAGGCGGCGCGTTCCAGGATGGCCATCATCCCGACGCCATCCAACTCTGGCGGGATGAAAAGCGGGGACCAACAAGCGACATCACGGTCATCGGCAATGACATCAATGTCGATGGGCAGGGAATTGGAACCTATGGCGGCCGCGGCGCGCCGGCCACCAACTGGCGGGTGGAAAACAACAAGGTGCACACCTCGCGCTTCACCAACATCTTCATCCATGCAACGGATGGCGTCATCATCCGCAACAACGAGGTGGCCCGCTGGCCGGGCTCGCGACGTCCGTTTCCCAACATCGTCACGCGCGGCGCCACCAATGTCATCAACTGCGGGAACCGGATGATCGGAGCACGCCCGGCACAGGAAGGCGGCCGGCCCTGCACCGCCAAGGAGAAGGCGGTTCAGTAATCCTCGCCGCGCTCGTTCGCCTGATATTCGTGCCACAGGCCGTTCAGGATGCCGAACCCGACGGCCAGGCCAACCCCCAGGATCCAGGCGAAATACCACATGGCACCAGCCCCTTTCAGTAGAAGTCCGGGTTGGTCCGGACGGCCTCACTCGTCACCCGGCCAAACAGCACGCGGAACACCCAGGCCGTGTAGAGCAGCACCAGCGGCAGGAAGATGGCCACGGCCAGCAGCATGATCCACAGCGTCAGGTGCGAGGAGGAAGCGTTCCAGACGGTGAGCGAGCTTGCCGGATCGAGCGAGGACGGCAGCAGGAAGGGAAACATGGAAAGGCCCGCCGTTGCGATGATCCCCAGCGCGCCAAGCGACGAGCCGGTGAATACCAGGAAATCGGCCCGCCGCCAGATACCGATCGCTGCCATCACCGGCCCGAGGAAGCCGAGCATCGGGGCAAGCAGGGTCCAGGGCGCGCTGGCGTAATTGTCCAGCCAGGCGCCGGGCGCGCGCTCGGCCATGCTCGCCAGCGGGTTTGACGGACCCGAGGGATCGATGGTGCCGACAATCCGGTAGCCGATGTCGCCCAGCGCGACCCAGAGCCCGCCCAGCGCGAACAGCAGCACCGACAGCAGGGCAGCTGCCAACCCCCAGCGCCGCGCCCGCTCCAGCACCGGCCCCTGCTCGATCTTGATGGCAAGCCAGCCCGCCCCGTGCAGCACCAGCATCGCCACCGAGAGCAGCCCGCACAGCAGGGCGAAGGGCGTGAGAAGATCGAGGAGGCCGCCGGCGTAGAAGCTGCGCAGGTCACTGTCGAGGCGGAAGGGCACCCCAAGGAGAACATTGCCGACCGCCACCCCGAACAGAAGCGCTGGCACGAACCCGCCGATGAACAGGGCCCAGTCCCAGGCGCTGCGCCAGCGAAGATCGGCAGAGCGCGAGCGATACTTGAACCCCACCGGCCGCAGGATGAGCGCCGCCAGCAGCAGGAACATGGCGAGATAGAAGCCGGAAAAGCTGATCGCATAGACGAAGGGCCAGGCGGCGAAGATCGCACCCCCGCCCAGGATGAACCACACCTGGTTCCCTTCCCAGGTGGGGCCGATGGAATTGATCACCAGCCGCCGCTCTTCATCGGTGCGGCCGATGAAGGGCAGGAGCGCGCACACGCCCATGTCGAACCCGTCGGTGAGCGCAAAGCCGATGAGCAGGATGCCGAGCAGCAGCCACCAGATGAGCCGCAGCGTTTCATAGTCGAGCGGGATGGCCATCGCGCCTACTCCGCTGGCATGGGCACATAGCCCGCGGCAACCGCACCCGCCGTTCCCTCCCCGCGCGCCGGCGCCGCCGGTGCCGGCTCGTCCCAGCGCGGATTCGTCTCTGGGCCCTTGCGGATGGCCGCCACCATCAGGCGCACCATCAGCACGGCAAGCGCGCCATAGAGCAGGGTGAACCCGGCGATCGTCGTCCAGATCTGCGGAAGCGTGATCGAGGAGACGCCCAGGAAGGTCGGGAGCGCCCCTTCCACGACCCAGGGCTGCCGGCCCAGTTCCGCCACCAGCCAGCCGGCCTGCGAAGCGAGCCAGGGCAGCGGGATAAGGACGACGGCAAGCTTCAGGAACCAGGTTCGCGAGAAATCATGCCTGGTGGCCAGCCAGAAGGCATAGGCAAAGACGAGGATGAACAGGAAGCCGGCGCCGGCCATCAGCCGGAACGCCCAGAAGAGCGTCGGCACATGCGGGACGGTGGACCAGGCCGCCTGCCGGATCGTTGCCTCGTCGGCGGCGCGCGGATCCTCCACAAACCGCTTCAGCAGATAGCCATAGCCGATGTCGGCTTTCACCTCCTCGAAGGTCGCGCGCGCGTCCATGTCGCTGCGGTCGGCCTTCAGCCGTTCCAGCGCGTCATAGGCCAGGATCCCCCGCCGGATCCGCACTTCGGCCGCGTCCACCAGCTCGGAAATGCCCTTCACTTCGCCCGTCAGGCTGCGCGTGGCGATGATCCCCAGCACATAGGGAATATGGATGGCGTGGTCGGTGCGCTGCGCTTCCATGTTGGGGATGCCGACGGCGGTGAAGCCGGCCGGCGCCGGCTCGGTGTGCCACATCGCCTCGATGGCGGCGAGCTTCATGCGCTGGTTGTCGGTCAGCACATAGCCCGACTCGTCCCCGAGCACGACCACCGAGAGCGACGAGGCCAGCCCGAAGGCGGCCGCAACGGCAAAAGAGCGGCGCGCAAGCTGCAGGTGCCGGCCCTTGAGCAGATACCAGGCCGACACGCCGAGCACGAAGACGGAGGCCGTCACATAGCCGGCCGAGACGGTGTGCACGAACTTCGCCTGCGCCACCGGATTCATGATCACGTCATAGAAGCTGGTGATCTCCATCCGCATCGTGTCGGGATTGAAGCTGGCGCCGACGGGATTCTGCATCCAGCCGTTCGCCACCAGGATCCAAAGCGCCGAGAGATTGGTGCCCAGCGCCACCATGCAGGTGACGAACAGGTGGCCGAGCTTCGAAAGCTTGTCCCAGCCGAAGAACATGAGGCCGACGAAGGTTGCCTCGAGGAAGAAGGCCATCAGGCCCTCGATGGCGAGCGGCGCCCCGAATATGTCGCCGACGAAATG
>JBDNCK010000241.1:0-3677 GCA_046719675.1 Sphingomonadaceae bacterium
GATGGCGGCATAGTCCTGCGCCAGGCCCGGATCCCCGGCGACACTGGCGGGGGGCGCTGAGGGCAGGTCACAGGCAAGCGTCCGCCAGACCAGGGTCTCGCGCTGGATCGGCGCGGCCGATTCATCGATGAGATCACCGGTTGCCACCCGCACATCGGGTGCCGCACCCGGTCGCCTCAGGACGACAAGCGTGATCGGTGCGCCGTCGGCCATGTCGAGGAAGAACTGGCTTTCGGATTCGCCCTGGATGGAGCCCGGCACATGGAAGCCAGCCTTCACGCCGCGCACGCGTGGCACTCCGCCGGCTGCCTCCCGCAGGATCTGTCGCACCCGCGACTCCAGCGCGGGATCATGCGGCATCTGTCCGCGCACGGACGTCAGGCGATACTGGGCGACATCCGGGCGCGGGCCTTCGCCTGCCGGCGCCAGGAAGGCGATGAGCTCCGTCCCGCGCGCCGGGACGGCAGACGTCGGGCCCTGCCACAGCCATTCCGCGCGCGCCGGCACCAGCCCGTCGCCGCGCAGCAGGGCAGCAAGCCGGGCTTCGACGAGCACGCGCACCTCTCCGGCCGGCACATCGGGCGCCGCCCGCCGGCCAAGCCGGCTTGCCCTCGAAACCGTCGCGTGGAGGATGACCGGGCTTGCCAGCACAAGGTCTGCAAGATCGGTGTAGCCCGGACGCGGGCCGGCCTGCGGCCCGGGGGCGGCCTGCTGCGCCAGGGCGGGATTCGCGCCATGGAGCACCAGGAGCGCAAGTCCTGCCAGCCAGAATGTTCGCATCATTTCCTCCTCACCAATCCTGTTTGCCTTGCGGACAAATCCGCCGCCAGCGTATCCATGTGTCGGCGACCGGGCGTGCAAGGCGCTGCGACGCCCTTCAAGGTTGCATCGACGCTTTGAATGCCGCTAGGGGCATTCGGGTGATTCGGGCGGGGATACGGCCGAAAGCGCGGTTGCCTGCGGGGCCGGCAGCCGAATGGTGGGGATACAGGTAGGCTTGCCTCTCGCGTTCGCGGGGGGTTTTCTGTCGGGGCCGCGGTCTGGCGCTCGCGCCAGCAGGTGGCCATTAGGAGGGGAGTGGCGCAAGGCGATGTCTTTCTTGCAGCCAGAAAATGAAGGCAAGTCCAAGATCAGCACCTGGGTGCTGGTGGGCCTCCTTCATCTCGTGTTCGGCTACATCCTCGTCTCCGGCCTTGCCGTGAAGGTGGTGAAGTCGATCACCGGGCCGATCGAGACGATCAACATCGAGGACCAGGCGCCGCCGCCGGATGAGCCGCCACCGCCGCCGCCCAAGCTCGAGGACATTCCGCCCTACGTGCCGCCTCCCGACGTCGTGATCGAGACGCTGGCGCCGCCGCCGCCGACCATCACGACCCAGACGCAGGTTCAGCAGACAGCTCCGGTCGCGGTTGCGCCACCGGCCCCTCCGGCCCCTCCTGCGCCCGCGCCGGAGCCGAAGGTGGAGATCACCCGCCCGAGCCCGCGGGGTGGTACGGTGACGGTCGGGACGGACGATTATCCCTCCGCGTCGCTCAGGGCCTGCGAGCAGGGCGCCGTGGCAGTGCAGGTGCTTGTCGGAACGGACGGACGCGTCAAGCAGTGCTCGGTCGCCCAGTCCAGCGGGCATCCGAGGCTCGACGAGCAGACCTGCACGGTGGCGCAACGGCGCTGGCGCTACAATCCGGGCCGTGAGAACAACACGCCTGTCGAAATGACGATCACGCAGCGCGTGCGCTGGGTCGTGGAACGGGGCTGCTGAACCCCGGAGACGCATGCAACGGGTATCAACCTTCAAGTGTGAGGACAGAGGAATGACAGCGGATCGAGAGATGATGAAGGGGGCTGGGGTCTGGTCCCGCCTTGCGGCCAGCGCCGGCGTGGCGGCACTCGCCCTCACGCCCACGGTCGCCATGGCGGCCGAAGTCGCCGAAGGGGAGAATCCCTACGGTCTCATCCCGGCCCTCCAGCAGGGCGGCCCGATTGCCTGGGGCCTGTTCGCGATCCTCATCATCATGTCGATCGGCACATGGTACATCCTGTTCACCAAGTGGTTCCAGCAGAAGAAGCTGCTCGATGAAGCCGTGGACGTGGAGAAGAAGGTCTGGTCGGCCGGAACGCTCAAGGAAGGTGCGGCCAAGCTCGACAAGGACTCGGCCTTCCGCCAGCTGGTCGACGACGGGCTGCGCGCCTTCGATCACCATGAAGGCCGGCTGACCGACCAGATCGACCAGCATGAGTGGGTGACGATGTCGCTCAACCGCTCGTCGAGTCTGATCGGTGCGCGGCTCAACAAGGGCCTGCCGTTCCTCGCGTCAGTCGGGGCGACAGCGCCCTTCGTCGGCCTGCTTGGCACCGTGGTCGGGATCTATCGCGCGCTCATCAACATCGGGATTGCCGGCCAGGCCTCGATCGACAAGGTCGCCGGGCCGGTGGGCGAAGCGCTCATCATGACCGCCATGGGCCTTGCCGTCGCCGTGCCTGCCGTGCTTGCCTACAACTATCTTACCGGTCGCAACAAGCTGGTGATGGAAAAGATCAACACCTTCGCAGCCGACGTCCATGGCTACCTGCTTTCGGGCGCCCGCGTGGCGCGTCCGGCTGCAACGGTGGCGGCAGCACCGGCAGCAGCCGCCAAGCCGGTTACCAAGTGATCGGCTGACGGCAGGAAAGGACAGGCCTCATGGGGATCAATGTCGCCGATACCGAAGGCGAAATGATGGACGAGATCAACACGGTTCCGTTGATCGACATCATGCTGGTGCTGCTGATCATCTTCCTGATCTCGGTGCCGGTCATCATCCAGGTGGTCCCCGTGGAGCTTCCCAAGGTCTCCTCCGTTCCCACCACCACGAAGCCGGAGAATGTCGCGCTCTCGGTGGATACCAATTGCGATATCTACTGGGGTCTGACCCGGCTGGAAGGTCCGGAGGGGCTGCGCGAACGGGGCGGCGCCTACCTGCTCTCGGAGGTCGAGAAGCAGAAGGCGCGCGGTGCGCGGATCGAGCTGCCCGAAGCGCATATCCGCGCTGATGCCGGCACCGAGTTCCGTTGTGTGGGCGGTGCGATCTTCGCCCTGCAGCGTGCGGGCTACCAGAAGATCGGGTTCATCTCCGAGCCGTCGGGCGGCCCGGTTTCGCGATAGGCCTGGCAAGACAAGACAAGGATTGACGAATGGCGGTTTCCGCAGCGGATCTCAGGGGCGATGCCGAGCCGAAGCGCGACATGAATGTCGTGCCGCTCATCGATGTTCTCCTGGTGCTGATCATCATGTTCATCATCACCATCCCCATCCAGACGCATGCCGTGAAGCTCGATCTGCCGCCGCCCAATCCGAACCCGTCCGATGTCGAACCCAACTTCAACACGGTCAATGTTGACTTCCTGAACACCATCTACTGGAACGACGAGGAAGTGACGCTCGAGCAGCTCGATGGCTATCTCGCGCAGGTGGGAAGGATGCCCGAGGCGGACCAGCCGGAACTGCGCCTGCGTCCTGACGCCCTGGCCCGCTACGAGACGGTGAACCAGATCATGGCCATCGCCCAGACCCGCGGCGTGCGGAAGATGGGCTTTGTCGGCAACGAGGCCTACGCCGGCTGACCGCCCCGCGCGCCGGGCACCAGAGGCCGGAGCGACTGCTGCGCGGGCGGCGTTCGGCCTGAGCTTCTGGTCTTGCT
>JBDNCK010000242.1:0-3674 GCA_046719675.1 Sphingomonadaceae bacterium
CAAGAACCCGGTTGATCACCCGCACGGCGGCGGCGAAGGCCGCACGTCTGGCGGCCGCCATCCGGTGACCCCCTGGGGCAAGCCGACCAAGGGTGCGCGCACCCGCAAGAACAAGGCGACGGACAAGTTCATCATCCGTTCGCGCCATGCGAAGAAGAAGAGGTAAGGGATGGCACGTTCCGTCTGGAAGGGTCCGTTCGTCGATCTGCACCTGCTGAAGAAGGTGCAGGCGGGCGGCCGCGGGCCGATCAAGACCTGGTCGCGGCGGTCGACCATCCTGCCCGAGTTCGTGGGCCACACCTTCAACGTCTACAATGGCCGGAAGTTCGTGCCGGTTGCCGTCAACGAGGACATGGTGGGCATGAAGCTTGGCGAGTTCGCGCCCACGCGCACCTTTCCCGGCCACGCGGCCGACAAGAAGTCGAAGAGGTAAGCCATGTCGAAACCAGCGAAACCCCGCAAGGTCGACGAGAAGGAGGCGCTCGCCGTGGCGGCCACGGTGCGCGGCAGCCCCTACAAGCTCAACCTCGTCGCCGGTCTCATCCGTGGGCGCAAGGCCGAAGAGGCCGTCAACATCCTGAGCTTCAGCCGCAAGGCGATGGCGGTGGACGTCAAGAAGTGCCTGCAGTCCGCGATCGCAAACGCCGAGAACAACCACAATCTCGACGTGGACCGGCTGGTCGTGAAGGAAGCGAGCGTCGGCAAGGCGCTGACGATGAAGCGCTTTGCCACCCGCGCGCGCGGGCGGTCGGCGCGGATCGTCAAGCCCTTCTCGCGGCTGCGGATCGTGGTGCGGGAAATGGATCTGGAAGCCGACGGGGCAGGAGCATAACCATGGGCCAGAAGACCTCTCCGATCGGGCTTCGCCTGCAGGTGAACCGCACCTGGGACAGCCGCTGGTTCGCCAGCGGCGCCGAATATGGCCGGCTGCTGCTCGAGGATCTGAAGATCCGCGACTATATCATGAAGGCGCATCCGCAGGCCGCCATCTCCAAGGTGGTGATCGAGCGCCCGGCGAAGCTGTGCCGCGTGTCCGTCTATGCTGCGCGCCCCGGTGTCATCATCGGGAAGAAGGGCGCGGACATCGACAAGCTGCGGCGCGCGCTCTCGGCCATGACGAAGAGCGATGTCACGCTCAACATCGTCGAGATCCGCAAGCCCGAGATCGACGCCAAGCTGGTGGCGCAGGGTGTGGCCGACCAGCTCGAGCGCCGGGTGGCGTTCCGCCGCGCGATGAAGCGGGCGGTGCAGTCGGCGCTGCGCCTGGGCGCGGAAGGGATCCGCATCACCTGCTCCGGCCGGTTGGGCGGGGCGGAGATCGCGCGCACGGAGTGGTATCGCGAAGGCCGCGTGCCGCTGCACACGCTGCGGGCGAATGTCGATTATGCCGAGGCCCAGGCCCACACCGCCTATGGGGTGTGCGGGGTCAAGGTGTGGATCTTCAAGGGCGAAATCCTGGGCCACGACCCGCTGGCGCAGGACCGGCTGATGCTTGAGGCACAAACTGCGGGAGTGCGCCCGGCCCGGTAAGCGACGGATCCTTCCCGTCGCCTTATCGGAGGGCGTCTCCCTCGACTGAAGGCGAGATACGATGCTGCAACCCAAGCGGACAAAATTCCGCAAGGCCCACAAGGGCCGGATTCACGGGGACGCCAAGGGTGGCGCCTCGCTCAATTTCGGCGCCTTCGGCCTGAAGGCGATGGAGCCCGAGCGGATCACCGCGCGGCAGATCGAAAGCGCGCGGCGCGCGATCACCCGCCACATCAAGCGGCAGGGGCGGCTGTGGATCCGCATCTTCCCCGATGTCCCCGTCTCGACGAAGCCCGCCGAAGTGCGGATGGGCTCGGGCAAGGGCTCGCCCGAATATTGGGTGGCGCGCGTGAAGCCGGGCCGGGTGATGTTCGAGCTTGACGGCGTAAGCCGGGACGTTGCGGCTGGCGCCTTCGAGCGGGCGGCCGCCAAGCTTCCCATCAAGACGAAGATGATCGTGCGCCTCGGCGAGGCGAAGGAGGACTGATGCCCGCGATGGATGACATTCGCGCGCTTTCCGATGCGGACCTGGTGGCGCGCCTGGGCGAGCTCAAGCGCGAGCAGCTCAACCTCCGGTTCCAGGCGGCAACCCAGCAGCTGGAAAGGCCGGCGCGCGTGCGCGAGGTGCGCCGCACCATCGCGCGCATCAAGACGGAACAGAATGTGCGGGCGAAGAAGGCCGGCGCGGAAGGAAGCAACTGATGCCCAAGCGTATCCTCCAGGGGACGGTGGTCTCCGACAAGCCGGACAAGACGGTCGTGGTGCTCGTGGAGCGGCGCGTGCCGCACCCGCTCTATGGCAAGATCATCCGCCGCTCGAAGAAGTATCACGCCCACGACGAGAACAATGTCATCCGCGAGGGCGACATGGTGCGCATCGAGGAGTGTGCACCGATTTCGAAGCAGAAGAGCTGGCGCGTCGTCGAGAAGGTGAGCGCACAGGGGGCGATCGAGCGGATTGCGCCTGCCGGCGCTGCGGAAGGAGCGGCCTGACATGATCCAGATGCAGACCAGGCTCGAAGTGGCTGACAATTCGGGCGCCAAGGAAGTGATGTGCATCAAGGTGCTCGGCGGGTCCAAGCGCCGCACGGCCGGCGTTGGCGACATCATCGTGGTGTCGGTGAAGGAAGCCCAGCCCAAGGGCCGGGTGAAGAAGGGCGATGTGCATCGCGCGGTTGTCGTGCGCACGGCCAAGGACATCCGCCGCGCCGATGGCTCGGTCATCCGCTTCGATTCGAACGCGGCGGTTCTCATCAACAAGAACCAGGAGCCGATCGGCACCCGGATCTTCGGCCCTGTCGTGCGCGAGCTGCGCGGGCGCGGCCACATGAAGATCATCAGCCTTGCTCCGGAGGTGCTCTAGATGGCAGCGAAGATCCGCAAGGGCGACCGGGTGGTCGTGCTCGCCGGCAAGGACAAGGGCCGGGAAGGCGAGGTGATCCGCGCGATGCCGAAGGAAGGCCGCGTGGTCGTCTCGGGCGTGAACATGGTGACGCGTCACCAGAAGCCGAACCAGGCCGACCCGCAAGGTGGCCTGAAGCGTTTCGAGGCACCCATTCATGTGTCGAACGTGGCGCTGAAGGACCCGAAGACGGGCAAGGCAGCGCGGGTCGGCTTCGAGGTGCGCGATGGCAGGAAGGTACGGGTCTTCAAGGGCTCGGGCGAGGTGGTCGATGGCTGAGGCGAAGGCGACGCGGGTGAAGCCCCGCATGCAGAGGCTCTATGAGGAGCAGGTGACGAAGGCGCTCACCGAGCAGTTCGGGTACAGGAACCCGATGCAGGTGCCGCGCATCGAGAAGATCACGCTCAACATGGGCGTGGGCGAGGCCACGCAGGATCGGAAGCGCGTGGAGGTGGCAGCCGCCGAGATGATGGCGATTGCCGGCCAGAAGCCGGTGATCACGCGCGCCAAGAAGTCGGTTGCCTCGTTCAAGCTGCGCGAAGGCATGCCGATCGGCTGCAAGGTGACGCTGCGGCGGGACCGGATGTACGAGTTCCTCGATCGCCTGGTCACCATTGCGCTGCCGCGCGTCAAGGATTTCCGGGGCCTGAACCCGAAGAGCTTCGATGGCCGTGGCAACTATGCGATGGGCCTCAAGGAACAGCTGGTGTTCCCGGAGATTTCCTATGACCGGATCTTGTCGA
>JBDNCK010000243.1:0-3663 GCA_046719675.1 Sphingomonadaceae bacterium
GGCCTGTGTTGCGACCGACGGTCGCGCTGCGCTGGTGCTGGGCGCCGACCGGCGCGTGGCGCTGCTCACCCTGCCCGGCGACCGGCCGGTTGCCCGGCTGCTGCCGCGAGACGCCCGGGTCGCCCGGGTCGGGGAGGGGCTGCTGCTGGACCTTGGCGAGCCGCTGCTGCGCCGCGTGCGCTTTTCCTGCGCGGCCGCCCCGGCGTGGCTGGAAGCCGCGCCATGACCCTGCCCGATCCGGTTCAGCTGGCGGTGCCCTTCTTCGTGGGGCTGGTCCTTCTCGAGATGCTGGCCGTCAGGCTGCGGCGCGTGGGGGCCTATGAGTGGCGCGATGCCGGCACCAGCCTGACGCTGGGCCTTGGAAGCACGCTTGCGGGCGCGCTGGTGGCAGCGCCCGTGGCTGCGATTTCAGCCTTCGTGTTCGAACATCGCCTGTTCGACATCCCGTTCGCCTGGTGGGCGTTCCTGCTGGCCTTCGTGCTCGACGATCTGGCCTACTACTGGTTCCACCGCAGCGCCCACCGGGTGCGCTGGTTCTGGGCGAGCCATGTCATCCACCACAGCTCGCAGCACTACAATCTGACGACGGCCCTGCGCCAGACCTGGACGGGTTTCCTGAGCCTTTCCTTCCTGTTCCGGCTGCCGCTGTTCCTGATCGGCTTTCCGCCCGAGATGGTCTTCTTCGCAGCCGGGCTCAATCTCGTCTACCAGTTCTGGATCCACACCGAGCAGGTGGGGCGGCTGCCGCGCTGGTTCGAGGCGGTGATGAACACGCCCTCGCACCACCGGGTGCATCATGCCACCAACCCGCGCTATCTCGACCGCAACTATGCCGGCGTGTTCATCGTCTGGGACCGGCTGTTCGGGACGTTCGAGCCCGAGGATGACGCCGAGCCGCCGCGCTATGGCATCGTGCGGAACCTGCCCGGCTTCAACCCGCTGTGGGCGGCGGTGCACGAGTGGGTGGGGATTGCGCGGGATGTCCGCCGCGCAGGCTCGCCCGCCGAGGTGGCCGGCTACACGCTGGGGCCGCCCGGCTGGCGGCCGGGGGATCCGTCGGGCACGTCGGAGGGGATCAGGGCCGCCGCCGCTGCCGCCGCGCGGGAGCCGGCGGCATGATGGCGCGGCGGTTCCTTGCCGTCATTGCCGTCCTGGCCGTACTGGTGATTGCCGGTGCCATCGTCTGGCGGCTGGCAGGGGACCGGCTGGTGGCCCTCGCGCTCACGCCACGCCTGGCCTTTGCCGAGAGCGCCCAGGATGCCCCGCCCGATTATGCGCAAGTGACGGCGTGGATCGCGCATCCCGCCCGCGCCGACAGCCCGGCGCGATTCGTGCCTGCCGGCTACCGCCCGGCGCCGGCGCCTGCGGCTGCCACCTTCTTCGTGGCGCCGACGGCCTATTATGCCCGCAGCCGCTGGAACGCGCCGCTCGACGATGCCGACACCAACGCGCGGCTCGACCGCTTCGTCGAAGCGCAGGGGAGCATCTTCAACGGCGTTTCGGACGTGTGGTCGCCGCGCTACCGGCAGGCAACCTTCGGCAGCTTCTTCAGGCGGTCAGCCGACAGCGAGGCCGCGCTCGACCTTGCCTATGCCGATGTCGAGGCTGCGTTCGAGGCCTTCCTTGCCGCCCAGCCCGAGGGGCGGCCGATCCTCCTTGCCGGCCACAGCCAGGGGGCGCGGCACCTGCTGCGGCTGGTGGCGGCACGCGTGGCGGGCACGCCGCTCGCCGAGCGGGTGGTGGCGGTCTATGCCGTGGGCTGGCCGGTGGCCCTGGAGCGGGATCTGGCGCTGCTGAAGTTTCCCGCCTGCCTTCGCCGCGACCAGTCCGGCTGCCTGCTTTCCTGGCAGAGCTTTGCCGCCGACGGCGACCATGACGCCTACCTGAAGGGCGTGGAAGTCGTGCCGCGCGTGGATGGCGAACCCTTCGGCCGGGAAGCGATGCTGTGCACCAACCCGCTGACCGGCGTGTCCGCGCCGCCCGGGCGGGCCGGGTCCTTCGCGCCGGCCGAGGCGAACGCGGGCGCGCTCAGGGACCGCGAGCTGGTGCCCCGGCTGACGGGGGCGCAGTGCAAGGCGAACGGCCTCCTGGTGCTCGACCCCACCCCGCGCGACATCGGCCCCTATGTGCTGCCCAATGGCAATTTCCATGTCTATGACTTCAGCCTCTTCTGGGCGGGTGTCCGGGCGGATGCCGAGGCACGGCTGATGGCGCATGCCGCGCGCCATCTGAAGGCGGACCGCTGATTACCGAGGATCCGGCGGCGTTTCGCGCTGCTGCCGGGTCCCGCGGCCGGCTGGCCGGCCTCGACCTCGGGACGAAGACGATCGGGATTGCAACCGCCACGGCCGATCGCGCCTTTGCCACCTCGCGCACGACGATCCGCCGGACCCGCCCCGCGGCCGACTATGCCGCGCTTGCCGCCTTTGCTGCAGAGGAGGGGCTGACCGGCCTTGTCATCGGGCTGCCGAGGAGCCTCGACGGAAGTGACAGCGCGCAGACCCGCTCGGTCCGCGCGCAGGCGCGCAACATCGCGGCGCGAACGGGCCTGCCGGTGCTGCTGTGGGACGAGCGCTGGTCGACGGCGGCCGTCGAACGGGCGATGATCGCAGCCGACCGCAGCCGGGCGGACCGGGCCGGGGCGGTGGACCGGCTGGCGGCTGCCTGGATCCTCGAGGGGGCGCTGGCAAGACTGGCGCGCCTTGATGCCGAGTCGCAGGGCCCGTAAGACGCCGGCTCATGGCGCTGTCCCATCTGCTGGCGATCGAGGGGCTTTCGCCGCCGGACATCGGGCGCATCCTCGACGAGGCGGAGGCCTGGGTGGAAGCGGGCCGCCAGCCGCTCAAGCATGACGGGCGGCTGGCCGGCCTGACCATGATCAACGCCTTTTTTGAGGCCTCGACCCGGACGCTGCTCTCCTTCGAGATCGCGGGCAAGCGGCTTGGGATGGATGTGGTGAACCTGCAGCCCAGCACATCGAGCCTGCGCAAGGGCGAGACGCTTCTCGACACGGCGCTGACTCTCAATGCCATGCGGCCCGACGTGCTGGTGATACGCCACGACCGCTCGGGCGCCGTCGCGCTCATCGCCGAGAAGGTGGACTGCCCGGTGCTCAATGCCGGCGACGGGCGGCACGAGCATCCGACCCAGGCGCTGCTCGACGCGCTGACCATCCGCAGGCGCAAGGGCCGGCTTGCGGGGCTGACCGTCGCCATCTGCGGCGACATCCTGCACAGCCGGGTGGCGCGTTCCAACTTCCACCTGCTTGCCGCCATGGGCGCGGACGTGCGGGCCGTGGCGCCGCCAACCCTGATGCCGGCCGATGTGGAGCAGTTCGGGGTCAGGCCCTTCACGCGGCTGGAGGAGGGACTTGCCGGCGCCGATGTGGTGATGATGCTGCGCCTGCAGCTCGAGCGGATGGAAGGCGCCTTCGTGCCTTCGACGCGGGAATATTTCGCGACCTTCGGGCTGACGGCCGGGCGGCTTGCGGCCTGCGCGCCGGACGTGCTGGTGATGCATCCGGGCCCGATGAACCGGGGCGTGGAGATCGCAAGCGCCGTTGCCGACGACATCCAGCGCTCGGCGATCACCGAGCAGGTGGAAATGGGGGTGGCGGTGCGCATGGCCTGCCTTGACCTGCTGACGCGCGCTCGGAGGGGGGTG
>JBDNCK010000244.1:0-3662 GCA_046719675.1 Sphingomonadaceae bacterium
CCGTACAGCAGCAGGTCACAATCGAGAACGCGCGGCCCCCAGCGCCGGACAGCGCGGCGACCGAAGGCCCGCTCGGTTGCCTTGAGCAGCACCAGCAGCGATGCAGGTGTCCCGTGCCAGCAGCCGAGCATGACCGCGTTGGCGAAGCGCCGCTGGCGCGGACCCATCGGCGCAGTTTCGATCACCCGCGATTGCCCGAGAGGATCAAGCCCGTTGGCGGCAAGAAAGGCGGCCGCGGCCAGCACGACCTGGCGCGGCGCACCGTGGCGGACATGCCGGCGATTGGACCCAAGACCGATCGCCACTAGGTGCGGCGCGACACCGCTGCTAGCGTCTGCTGCCATGCTCGATCCCGACCCCGACTGCGATCTCTGTCCGCGTCTTGCGGTCTTTCGCGAGGAAAACCGCGCGAAGGAACCCGGCTGGTTCAACGCGCCGGTGCCCGGGTTCGGCGATCCGCTCGCCCGCATGGCGATCGTGGGGCTGGCGCCGGGGCTGCGCGGCGCCAACCGGACGGGCCGGCCCTTCACGGGCGATTTTGCGGGCCATCTCCTCTACGATACCCTGCTGACGGTCGGCCTTGCGACAGGCCATTATGCCGAACATGCCGAAGACGGGCTGGTGCTGGAAGATCTGTTCATCACCAATGCCGTGCGTTGCGTGCCGCCGGGCAACAGGCCGCTGACGGCGGAAATCCAGACCTGCAGGCGATTCCTGTCGGCAACGCTTGCAAGCCTGCCCAATCTGCGCGTTGTCCTGGCGCTTGGCGCCATCGCGCACCAGTCTGCCGTCAAGGCCATGGGGGGCAGGCTGCCCAAGCTCCGCTTCGCGCATGGGGCGGTGCACCGGTTGCCGAGCGGCCTGCATCTGGTCGACAGCTATCATTGCTCGCGGTTGAACACCAACACCGGCGTGCTGACAGCGGACATGTTCCGTGCCGTCGTCGAACAGGCGATGGGCTTGCGAGGGGAGGGGGCATGAACGAGCTGCTCGTGGAGGAGGATGGGCCTGTGCTGCGGGCGGTGATGAACCGCCCTGACCGGCTGAACGCGCTGTCGCCGGAGCTGGTGGAGGCCCTGCGGTCGCTCTTCGTGGAGCTGGCCTGGCGGACGGATGTCCGGGTCGTGGTTCTGGAAGGGGCTGGCCGCGCCTTCTGTGCCGGCCTCGACCTGAAGAGCGGAACGGGGATGCCGGAATCCAGCCCGACCGAGGCGCTGGTGGCGCAGCGGCGGATTTCCGAGATCGTGATTGCGATGCGGCGCTGCCCGCAGCCGATCGTGGCGCTGGTGGACGGACCGGCTGCAGGCGGCGGCTTCGCGCTTGCCCTGGCCTCGGACATCCGCCTCGCGACCCCGCGCACCCGGATGAATGCGGCCTTCATCCGGATCGGTCTTTCGGCCTGCGACATCGGAGTCTCCTATTTCCTGCCGCGCATGGTCGGGGCGTCGGTTGCAGCCGACTATATGCTCACCGGCCGCTTCCTTGACGCACAAACAGCCCTTCGCCTTGGCCTGGTATCGGAACTCGTCGCGCCGGAAGAGATCCGCGCCGCCGGCGAGCGGTTTGTTGCGCAGATGCTGGCGGCCACACCCGTCGGCCTCAGGCTCACCAAGGAAGCGCTCAATCACGCCATCGATGCGCAAGGCCTGGAAGCGGCGATCGCCATGGAAGACCGCAACCAGGTGATTGCCGCGCGCGACCCGGATTTCGCCGAGGGCGTAGCGGCCTTCCTCGAGAAGCGCGCACCTCGCTGGCGCGGGGCATAGATCAGGGCGTGAACATCTCGTGGGTGGCGCGCGTGGCGCGTCCACCTGGTTCGGCAGCGCCGCCCAGCAGGTGGATGCGCCCGGCAACCCCCACTGCGCCCAGGCCATGGCGCGCCTCCGGCATGGTCGCCACGCGGCTCCACTGGTCGGCGCGCGGGTCGAACGCGAAGACATCCGGATAGACGGTGGGCGTCTTCCCGAAGCTTTCGCCTCCGAAGGCGAACAGCCGGCCGCCGGCCACGGCTGCGGCATGGCCGCCGCGCGGCGCCGGCAGGGCAGGGGCCGTCACCCACGCATTGCGCGCCGGATCAAAGACCTGGTGGTCGGCGACATTGCGGATCTCGCTGCCCTGGCTGTAGCGGCCACCCACCATGTGAAGGCGCCCGTTGATGACCGAGGCTGCCGCGCTGTTGACGCCCCTTGGCACGCGCGGGCCCGGCTCCCACTTCTGGAGGTCGGGCCCCAGGAACCAGCAGTCCTGCGTGTCGCCATGGTCGTTGTAGTTGGCGTTTGCCCCCTCCATCGGCGTGCGGCCGGCCGCGATCAGCAGGCGCCCGGCCACCACGCCGCCCACGACTTCGGCCTGCGGGCGGGGCAGCGGGGGGCCTTCCTCCCAGCGGGAAGCGCCGCGCACGAGAGTCCACACCCGCCGCTCCATCTGCCAGATCCGCCCAGGTGCCGAGGTGAAGCCGCCGATGCAGAAAAGCCGGCCCTGAAAGCCGATGAGAAAGGGGTGATGCAGCGCGACGGGAAGTTCCGGAAGCCGCTCCCACGCGCGCGCGCCGGGGCGGAAGGCATGGACGGCGCGCGTGGGGGCAAGGTCGGCAAGCCCCTTGACCTCCGGCCCCGTTGCCTCGAAGCCGCCGCCGACGATGATGCGGGCGTCGAAGAAGGTCGGATAGATTTCCTGCACGGGCCGCGGCAGGCTGGGCTGCGAACGGAACCGGGCCGGGGCCGCCGGCGGCCGGGTCGGGCGATCGGGCCGGTCGGGAGTCCACTGGGCCCAGGCCGGCATGGCCGCGAGCACGAGCGAGGAGGCAAGCAGCTTGCGGCGGTTCATCGATCTTCGGCGAGCCTGCGGTAGAGGTCGGGCCGGCGGTCGCGGAAGAAGCCGAACGCGGCGCGGTGACGCGCCGCGCGATCGAGGTCGACGTCTGCGAGGATCACGCCCTCCTCCTGCGTTCCCATCTCCGCCAGCATGTCGCCCCGCTCGTCGGTGATGAAGCTGTTGCCGTAGAAGGCCTGCCCGTTCTCGCTGCCGACGCGGTTGGCCGCAACGACGGGAACGACGTTGGACACGGCGTGGCCCACCATTGCACGCACCCACAGGCGCCGCGTGTCGAGCGAGGGATCATGCGGCTCGGACCCGATCGCCGTTGGAAACAGCAGGATCTCGGCGCCGTCCAGCATCAGCGCCCGGGCGGTTTCAGGATACCACTGGTCCCAGCAGATTCCGACGCCGATGGCCCCGATCGGAGTCCTCCACACGCGGAAGCCGGTGTTGCCGGGCCGGAAATAGAATTTCTCCATGTAGCCCGGGCCATCCGGGATGTGCGACTTGCGATAGACGTCGTGCACCTGGCCATCGCTGCCGATGAAGGCGATCGAATTATAGTAATGGGGCCCGTCGCGCTCGAAGAAGCTGGCCGGAACGAAAACCGCAAGCTCCTTCGCCAGCGCCTGCATGGCGAGGACAGCCGGGTGTTCAGTGACGGGTGCAGCGGTGGCGAACAGGCCCTCATTCTGCTCGACGCAGAAATAATGGCCCTCGAACAGCTCGCTCGGCAGGATGAGCTGCGCGCCTTGCCCGGCTGCCTGGCGCACGAACTGTGCCGTGCGGCCAATGTCGGTTGCGCGGTCGCCCGTGAAGGCCATCTGGATGGCCGCTACAGATCG
>JBDNCK010000245.1:0-3644 GCA_046719675.1 Sphingomonadaceae bacterium
GTTGCGACAAGCCAACGCCGTCGGCAGCCCGGGCCTTTGTTTCATGATTCTGCCGATGATCTGCTGGTTGGAAAAAACGGCCTTCCTCATTCTTCTGCTCCTTCGCCTGGGGCAGACTCTCTTTCACCTGGAATACAAAAGCGCTGGAAACACCCGTAACTTTGCCTCCTGCGCCCGGATAGACAAGGATCGGAGCATTCCTGATCCCGTTGACACGCCGATCATGCCCAAATAGTCTCGCTACCCGGAGATTCAGACTTGACTGAGTCTCTGGCGATGGTGAGCGTCGTCTGGAACGGGAGGGAGTTGTGAACATTCGATGGCTCGGCCGCGCGTCTGCGACTATTTTGGCGTGTTCCACGGCATTCGGCGCGAATGCTTCTGGCTATGCTGAGGCAGGCGGGAGCCTGGGCGTTATTGCCAGTGTTGCTCAACCGGTATCTGGTCTGACTGCCCTTGGCGGCAATTTCGACTATGATGAGACTGTATCGGGCGAAGGAGCCTTTTACTTCGACAGGGACCTGCAATACTATTTTGATTCGCCAAGTCTAGGTTCGCAATCTATCGTCTCCGACTTGAGCTTCTGGAGTTTTGTTGCGGCTGAGGGGGCCGGCTCAAGCGCCAGCTTTTGGGCTTCGGTGACGCCAGGCAACCTGTTGCAGCTGACAGCAGGTCCGCAAGGGACGGGGCTGTTTTCCATGTCGATCGTTGCGTGGGGAAGTCCACATGGTTTCGCAACGGGAGCGGGCTCGGCCACGGCGAGTTTCGAGTTTCGGCTCACTGGAACGTGTCTTGGCTGCACCGGCCAGATTGATGGCCGCTTTCCGGATTTCTCCTGGTCGATAACAGACTCGTCGTCGGCGACATTGACTGGCTTTCTATTGCCCGGCGCATCCTATCGGGTGCGAGTGGAGCAGGCTTGGATAAACGGCGGAGCGTGGGTCGGCGAGCCGTTAGACCCGGAGATTGTCCCCGAACCCGGTGTCTGGGCCATGTTGATCGCAGGTCTCGGTCTGGTCGGAAGCAGGCTGCGCCGGCGCCGCCTGGAGTTCGCAGGCGCTGCCTGACGCCGAGCGGATGCGAGGCCGGCGCGCGCGCCGATCGCCAGACATCGATGCAGCGCCGATTGCGCGCCGGTTGGGCCTGGCCGCTTCCTTCGGCCGGTTCATTTTTCCGTGCCCGCAAAAAACGGTCAGTCAGCAGAGAGCTTCCGGAACGGCACGCTCAGCGCCCGACCGCCTTCGGGAGGGAAAGCGGGCGCCCATCGGCTCGCGCGTCCTGTCCTGATCCCCAACGCGCCGGCCGTTGTGCAGCGCACGAACCCCTTGGTCTGCAGGTCAGAGAATCCACGAGCGACGGATTGGCGGCCAGTGATGGCGGGGGGTCGGCCGCCTGTCGCTGGCAGATCCACGTCGGAGCGGGGCTTTTCGCTTCGGGAAGCGATTCTCGCTGGGATTGAAGCCCGGGCTGTCGGGCTGGCGGAAGCGCAAGGTCATCGCGGCCGGCGCGATCGCCTCGCAGCGGGCGGGCGCATTGGAGCGGGAGCGATCGTCCTTGCTGAGGATGTCGCCCGGGGCTCTTGCGTCGCGGATTTCGTCGCGCGTCAGGTCTGACTTCCCTTCCCCTGCCCGGCAGGAACGCCTGCGCCCCGGCCATCGCCGAGGACCGCGCAGCGCTATCCGCACGATGGGACATTCTGCCATCTACCGCCGCCATCACCCGTTCCCGCCCATCCGCCGACAGGGCTCGACCCGTGCCCGCCAGCCCCCGTCGCGAGCGGCAGATAGAATGACCGCGAAAAACCCTGAGCGTTGGGACACAAGCTTCGGCAAGGCCACGGTTCAACGGCGGTGACAAGCGGTGACGTAGCGCAAGTGCGCCTTGAGCCTGACGGCATCGGGACGGAGCGTGCTGCCTTGCGCGCCCATTTCCCCAGCTCCCTCCCGCGGCGCGGGTGGGATGGGCTGATGGGCTGGTGCGGACTGAAACAACGCCTCCCCCAGAGGTGCGTCAAATCAATCGGTTGCGAACACGCTGAGACGGAATGGGACAGGCTGAGACAGGGCCGCTGGCGGAGTCGGAGGGATTCGAACCCTCGGTACGGGTATCCCCGTACGGCGGTTTAGCAAACCGCTGGTTTCAGCCACTCACCCACGACTCCCGCGCCAGCGGCAGGCTGGTGGCTATATCGGCAGCAATGGCTCGCGGCAATGGGAGCCAGGTTACCCGATGTTCGCGCTGATCTCCGGCTAAACACCCCAGCCCGCCCGCCGTGAGTCCGGGGGCGGACAGGAGACCCATGGATCTATCCGGCCACAAGCAGTTCCTCGGGCCCGTCACCCTGTTCGCGGGCGACCTGCCGCGCCCGGACGCGCCCTGCCCCACCGAACTCCGCCCAGCCGAACCCCGCCCAGCCGCTGGCCCGGCCCTGCTGCTCGCCGCATGGTCCGCCCTGCAGTCGGCACGGATCGAGGCCGTCGATCTGCATCTGCGATCCGGCAGCGTGATCGCAGGCGCGATCCGGTTGCGCCTTGCCGGCCCCCTCGCCCAGGCCTCGACGCAGCGCGACGGCTGGACGCACATGTTTCCCGTCGACGACCTCGCACTCATCCGATTCGTGGCAAGAGGCGGCCGGCGGGCCTGACCCCTTTCGCGAAGGCGCCGCGTCTGCCAACGGGTGCCGGATGTCGCTTGCACCATCCCAGCAGCCCGTGCGCCTTGGAACCAGCGATCTGGCAGCAAGGCCGCTGGCATGGAGCTTCCGTCCGTCAGCCGGCACAACCGCCGAGGCAGCCGGCGAAGCCGTTGCCGCTGCCGTGCGGGCGGGGTTCGGGATCGTCTCCGTGTCGGACGTTGCGCCACCCGGCTCGGATCCACGCTTCGGCGCGGCCGAACGCCTGCTCGGCGAGGCGCTTGCCGCCACGCCCGATGCCGATCTCCTGCTGACCCTCAAGGGGGGCGTGGCGCCGGGACCGATCTATGACAATCGCGCCGATGCCCTGGAGGCAGCCGTCTGTGCGTCCCTTGCCCGCCTGGGCCGCGCCCAGCTCGACCTGTTCGTGCTGCAGCGCGCGGACCATCTGACGCATCCGCGGGACGTGGCGCTTGCGCTTTCGCGCCTGGTCGAGCGCCAGCTTGCCCGTGCTGTGGGCGTCGCCCATCATGCGCCAGCGCGGATCCGCGCAATCAGCGCCCATCTGGACAGCCCGCTTGCCGTCATCGAACTGCCCTTCTCGGCCCTGGAGCCGGGAGCCCTGTTCGACGGCAGCCTCGAGCTGGCGATGGAAACCGGTGCCGCTGTCATCGCGGCAGCGCCGCTGGCCGAAGGCCTCATCGGCGACCGGCCCGGCCTTGCCGGAAGCGTGACCGCCCGCGCCGTCCTCCGGGCGCTCGACGCGATTGCCGGCCAGCAGGGTGTCACCCGCGCAGCCGTCGCGGCTGCCTTCGTGGCCGTCCACCCGGCGCGCCCCATCCCACTGTTCGGGACACAGGACGGCCGCGAGCTGGCGGCCGCTGCGGACCTGTTCCGGGTCAGGCTGGCGCGGGCGGACTGGTACCGGATCCTGGAAGCAGCGCTTGGCGAGAAGCTGCCCGGAGCCGATCTCGACCGCTAGCGCAGCCCCACGGCCTGCCTGGCGAGCGCC
>JBDNCK010000246.1:0-3609 GCA_046719675.1 Sphingomonadaceae bacterium
CTATGCCGCCGACGCGCGTCTGAAGCTCGACCTCATCAACGACCATCTGGCCGGCAAGGAGATGGAAATCGGCCGCTTCTATGCCCGCAACCGGCAATGGATCGCAGCCTCCATCCGCTATCGCAGGGTGATCGACGACTATCAGACCACGAGTCACGTCCCGGAGGCGCTGTTCCGGCTGATCGAGGCCTATCTGGCGCTCGGCGTGCCGGAAGAAGCGCAGCGTTCGGCCGCCGTCCTTGGCTACAATTTCCCCGGCTCCGTCTGGTACGAGCGGGGCTTCCGCCTGATGCAGACCCACGCGGGCTGAGCCCTTGCTGCTGGCGCTTGCGATCCGCGACCTCGTCCTCATCGACCAGGTGGCGCTCGAACTGGCGCCCGGGCTCACGGTGCTCACCGGCGAAACCGGGGCCGGCAAGTCCATCCTGCTCGACGGGCTGGGCCTTGCCCTTGGCGAGCGCGCCGATGCCGGCCTCGTGCGCAGCGGCGCCGCGCAGGCCGTCGCCAGCGCCACCTTCGCCGTGCCGCCCGGCCACCCGGCGCTCAACCTTCTGGCCGAACAGGCCATCGAGCCGGGCGAGGTGATCGTCTGCCGCCGGGTGGTGAAGGCAGACGGCGGCAGCCGCGCCTTCGTCAACGACACGCCGGTCTCGGCCGGCGCGCTCAGGGCGCTCGCTTCGCTGCTCGTGGAAGTCCATGGACAGCACGACGAGCGCGGCCTGCTCGCCCCGCGCGGCCATCTCGCGCTGCTCGACGCCTTCGCCGGCCTCGATGCAGCTGCCGTCGCGGCCGCATGGACCGCGCGCAGCGACGCCGAGGCCGCGCTCGCGGACGCCCGTCACCAGCGCGAGGCAGATGCGCGCGACCGCGACTGGCTCGAGCACGGCCTCGCCGAGCTGGCAGCGCTCGCCCCGCAGCCAGGCGAGGAGGCGGAACTCGCCGACCAGCGCCGCCGCCTCCAGGAAGGCGCGCGCCTGGCCGAAGCGCTGGACTCGATCGACGCGCATGTCAGTGCGTCCGAAGGCGCCCTGGGCCAGCTCCGGCAGGCAGCCCGCCGCCTCGAGCGGCTCGCTGCAAGCGAGCCGGAACTGGCCGAGGCGCTGGCCGCCATCGACCGGATGCTCGTCGAGGGCGACTGCGTGGAAGCCGCGCTTGCCGCTGCGCGGCGGCGGGCGACCGTCTCGCCCGAGGAGGCGGAGGCTGCCGAAGCCCGCCTCTTCGAGCTGCGCGCACTGGCCCGCAAGCACCGGGTGACACCGGACGAGCTGCCACAGCTTCTGCAGTCGCTCGAGGCACGGCTGGCCGCGCTCCAGTCGCGCGACGGCGAGGTCGCGCGGCTGGAAGCCCGCGTGAGGGACGCCCGTGCCGCACATGAAGCCGCCTGCACGGCCCTGGCAGGCGCAAGACGCGAAGCCGCCAAGCGGCTCGATGCGGCCGTCAATGCCGAGCTTCCGGCCCTGAGACTCGAGGCGGCGCGCTTTCGCACGCGGATCGAGCCGGCCGAGCCGGGGCCGACCGGTGCGGACCGGGTGGAGTTCGAGGTGGCGACCAACCCCGGCGCGCCCTTCGGCCCGCTCACGAAGATTGCCTCCGGCGGCGAGCTTTCGCGCTTCGTGCTTGCGCTCAAGGTGGCGCTCGCATCCACCGGAACGGCCGGCACGCTCATCTTCGACGAGATCGACCGCGGCGTGGGCGGCGCCACGGCAACCGCGATCGGCGAGCGGCTGGCAAGGGTGGCCGAGGGCGCGCAGGTCCTTGTCGTCACGCACAGCCCGCAGGTGGCTGCCTGCGGCGCCCAGCATCTGCGCATCAGCAAGGAAAGCGGCACCACCCGGGTCGCCCTGCTGGCCCCCGACATGCGGACCGAGGAACTGGCCCGCATGCTCTCGGGCACGCACGTCACCGACGAAGCGCGCGCCCAGGCCCGCCGCCTGATCGCAGGAAGGGAGCAACCATGCCCGATCGCCGCCATCTCCTGAAGCCCGGCGCCACGGCCGCCGCCGATCCTGCCGGAACGTCGGTCTTCAGCAGCGCAACGGCTGCCGGCGCTGCCTGCTGCCTGCGGGTGCCGGCGGCCGCGCGGGAAAGCGGGCGCAGGGCAGCCCGGCACAAGGCGGTTCTTGGCTGAATGGACCCGCGCCGGCACGCGCCCGCCGTGGCGCGCAACCGCGATCCCATCCTTGCCATCCTGCGCAGGGAGCTGCCGGCCAGTGGCACCCTGCTCGAGATCGCCTCGGGCACGGGCGAACATGCGGTCCACTTCGCCCGCGCCTTGCCTGCGCTGACCTTCCAGCCGAGCGACCCGGACGCCGGGTGCCGCGCGTCCATCGCCGCCCACGCAGCCGACGCCGCGCTTTCCAACCTGCTGCCGCCGCTCGCGCTCGACGCGAGGGTTTCCGACAGCTGGCCCGCCGGGCCCTTTGCTGCGATCCTTGCCATCAACCTGCTGCACATCAGCCCGTGGGAGGCAACGCTCGGGCTGTTTGCAGGCGCAGCGCCGCGCCTGGCGGGGGCAGGCCCGCTCATCCTCTATGGCCCCTTCCGGCGCACCGGCCTGCCGCTGGAACCCTCCAATGCCGCCTTCGACGCAAGCCTTCGCGCCCGCGACCCGCGCTGGGGCCTGCGCGAGGTGGAAGCGCTCGAGCAGGTGGCCGATGCCGCCGGTCTGCGGCTTGCCGCGCTGCAACCGATGCCGGCCAACAACCTCACCCTCGTCTTCCGCCCGAAAGGCAGCTAACGAGCCGCAGGCGCTGGCGCCGGCCGGCACCGGCAACCAGGGCCGCGAGGGACGATCCGGAGAGCAGCATGGGTTTCTTCCGCAGCGGCAACAGCTTCCTCTTCTTCGCGCATGTGCCCAAGTGCGGCGGAACCTCGGTTGAACATTATCTCGTCGAGCGATTCGGCCCGCTCGCCTTCTATGACAGCCGCTTCCTCTCCATCCCCGAGCGCGACCGCTGGAGCCGCACCTCGCCCCAGCATGTCGACTGGGCAACCGTCACCCGGCTGGTGCCGCCGGAATGGTTCGCCCATGTGTTTGCCGTCGTCCGCCACCCGGAGGCCCGCATCATCTCCGACTATCACTGGCAGCAGGAAGTGGAGCAGACGATTCCCGCCGACCTGCCCTTTGCGGCCTTTCTCGAGCAGCAGTTCGCAGCCTGCCGCGCCGATCCGTTCCTCCTCGACAATCATGTCCGCCCGATGGCGGACCTCGTGCCCGCCCATGCCACCGTCTTCCATCTCGAGCATGGCCTCGACCGGATCATCCCCTGGCTTGATGCCGCCACGGGAAGCACGTCGGGCCCGCGCTTCATCCCGCATGCGAACGAACGCGGCGCCCATGGCGCGAAACCGGCGCGCAAGGTCCAGCCAACCGATGCCGAGCGGCAGGCAATCGCCGACTTCTATGCCGAGGATTTCCGCCGCTTCGGCTATGTGCCGGGCGAACGGGCGCCCAGGGCCGCGCCCGTGCCGGCCGATCCGGCCTTCCTGGCCGCTGCCGCCGAGGCCCGCGCCCGGGCGGACCGGCCGCTCCAGCGCCTGGCCGGCAAGGTCCGCCGCAAGCTCAGCCTGTGACGCTCTGGCGGACCCGCGCCGGCCCTGCTAGAAGGA
>JBDNCK010000247.1:0-3607 GCA_046719675.1 Sphingomonadaceae bacterium
CTTTCCATCCGCTACCTGGCGCCTGCCCGGCTTGACGATGATCTTGTCGTCGAGACCCGCTGCCTGTCGGTGGGAGGGGCGACCGTGGCCATGTCCCAGCGCATCCTGCGCAGCCGCGACCTGCTGACGGAGGCAAGCGTGCGCGCGGCCTTTCTGTCGCCCGCCGGCCGTCCGGCGCGGCAGCCGGCCGACTGGGTCCGCCGCTATCGCGCCTTGAGCGACCCTGTTCAGACCGCATAAAGAGCCGGCATCCAAGAGGGGGCCGGTGGGCCCGCGAAGCATTTCGGAAAGGCGCAAGTGGAAGGATTGACCATGGCCCCGGCGACGCAACTGTCGCCGCTCGCGCTGTTCCTGGAAGCCGATATCGTGGTGAAGGCCGTGATGATCGGCCTGCTTTTCGCTTCGATCTGGTCGTGGGCGGTCATTATCGAACGCTCGCGCCTGCTCGCGCGCCTCGGCCGGCAGGTCACCGATTTCGAGGCCCGCTTCTGGAAGGCCAATTCGCTTGACGAGCTGAAGACGGGAAAGGCCGACCATCCGGCTGCAGCGCTGGTGAAGGCCGGCATGGACGAGTGGCGCGCTTCCACCGAGGGCCGCACCTCCATCGATCGCGAGGGCGTGCGCGCCCGGCTGGCAAGCGTGATGGCGGCCTCCATCGACCGGTCCGTCTCCGATCTGTCCGACCGGCTGAACTGGCTGGCGACCATCGGCTCGGTTGCGCCCTTCGTGGGCCTGTTCGGCACTGTCTGGGGCATCATGCGCGCCTTCGTCGCCATCGGCGCCACCCAGAACACGAGTCTCGCGGTTGTCGCCCCCGGCATTGCAGAGGCGCTGTTCGCCACCGCCATCGGCCTGTTTGCTGCCATTCCGGCCGTCATCGGCTACAACCGGCTGCTGCATGTGATCGGCCGGCTGGAGGATCGGCTGGCAGCCTTCTCGGCGTCCTTCCTGGCGATGATGTCGCGCGAACTGGATGAGCAGCGCTGATGGCGATGGGTCTGCAGTCCGCCGGCCGGGGCCGCAAGCGCCGCGCGCCCATGTCGGAAATCAATGTCACGCCTTTCGTCGACGTGATGCTGGTGCTCCTCATCATCTTCATGGTGGCCGCACCCCTGCTGGTGACGGGGGCGGCCGTCGACCTTCCCGAGACGAGCGCCCCGCCCCTGCCTGCCGATATCGAGCCCGTATCCGTGACGCTGACGCGCGAAGGCCAGCGGATGATCGGCGACGAAGTGCTGGCACCCGAGCCCTTCATGGCGCGCCTCGCTGGCATTCGCGAAGGTCGCGGCAACGATGTCCGGGTGGTGATCCGCGCCGATGCCGCCATTCCCTATGGCGAAGTCGCGCGCCTGCTCGCCGACGTGACCGGGGCCGGCTTCACCCGGGTGGCGCTTGTCAACCGGCCGATGACCGAACCGGCGCGATGAGGCAGGCATGACCGAGAAGGGCGCCGTCGGAATCGCAACGATCGCCCATGTCGCGCTGCTCCTTGTCCTGTCGCTTGCCATCCGCCATCCGCCCCCGCCCTTTGCCGATGGCGACGTAACTCCGATCGAATATGTCGAGATCGGGCCGGTGACGACATCGACGAGTCCGTCCGCGCCGGCCGAACGGACGCCGCCTGCACCGCTTCCCCCCGAACCGGATCCCGAGCCCGCCGAGGCCGCTGCGCCCGAGCCCATGCCGGTCGCGCCGGCGCCGCCGCCTGCGCCTGCCGCTCCTGCCCCTGAACCCAGGGACCTTGCCGTCCAGGATGCAGCACCGCGCGAGCGGCCGCGCCCGACTCCGCCGCAGCCGACCTTCGATGCCGGAGCGCTCGAGCAGCTGATCGACCGCAACCTCAAGCGCACGCCCCAGCGCGCGGCACCCGGAACCGATGCCGCCGCGCGCGGCACCTCGCCCGGGCGGCTCGATTCCCGCGCCATGGCAACACTGGAGGCAGCCATCCGGTCCCAGATTGCGCCCTGCTGGAACCCGCCCGTCGGCGGACAGGATGTGCGGAACATGACGGCGGTGCTGCGGATCCGCCTCAACCGCGACGGATCGGTTGCCGCCCCTCCCGAGCTGGTGAGCCAGACCGGGGCGACCGACGCCAATGCCGCCTATGCGAGAGCCTTCGTCGAGACGGCGCGACGGGCCGTCCTGCGCTGCGCTCCGCTTGATCTTCCCGCCGAACTTTACGCCCAGTGGCGCGAGTTCGAGCTCAACTTCGACCCCCGGATGCTGACCTGAGGTGAACCTGATGCGCGCCCTCCTTGCGACCCTTGCCGTTCTTCTTGCTGCGCCTGCCGCCGCCCAGCTCCGGGTCGACATCACCGAGGGCATCCTGCAGCCGATGCCGGTTGCCATCCCCACCTTCCCGACCACCATCAACATGCCAACGCCGGCCGGCGACACGGCTGCACTCGGCCAGTCGATCGCCGCCATTATCACCGCCAATCTCCAGGGCTCCGGGCTGTTCCGCCCGGTGCGGCGCGACGCCCTGCCCAACATCACCTACAATGAAGTGCTGCGCCCCACCTTCTTTCCCTACCGGACGCTCGGGGCCCAGGCGCTGGTCTCCGGCTTCGTGACCGCCAATGCCGACGGGACGATCACCGTCGGCTGCTACCTGCATGATGTCTTCTCGGAAGAGGAGCTCACCCGGCAGGGCTTCACCGTGCCCATCGCCGGCTGGCGGCGCGCTGCCCACAAATGCTCCGATCTCGTCTATACCCGCCTGACCGGCGAGACCGGCTATTTCGACACGCGTATCGTCTATGTCTCGGAAACGGGCCCGCGCACCAACCGGGTGAAGCGGCTGGCGATCATGGACCAGGATGGCGCCAACCACCGCTTCCTGACCGGCGGGCAGAACATCGTGCTGACCCCGCGCTTCGCCCCCAACCAGCAGACGATCAGCTACATGAGCTATGAGGCAAGCCGCCCGCGCGTGTGGCTCTACAACATCGGATCGGGAAGGCAGGAGGCCGTCGGCAATTTCCCGACCATGACCTTCGCGCCGAGTTTCTCCCCCGACGGCACGCGGCTGCTGTTCTCGGTGATGGCCTCGGGCAATGCCGACATCCACGCGATCGATCTCGCCAGCCGTCGCGCCACGCGGCTGACGGGCGGCAGCGCGATCGATACCTCGCCCTCGATGAGCCCCGACGGGCGGCGAATCGTCTTTGAAAGCGACCGCGGCGGCACCCAGCAGCTCTACATCATGAACGCGGATGGCACCGGCGCGCAGCGGATCAGCTTCGGCGAGGGCCGCGCGGCAAGCCCGGTGTGGAGCCCGCGCGGCGATCTCATCGCCTTCGTCCGGATTCGCGGCGGCCAGTTCCGGATTGCGGTGATTCGTCCCGATGGGACCGGCGAGCGCCTGCTGACCGACGGCTGGCAGGACGAGAACCCGACCTGGTCGCCGAACGGGCGGGTCATCCTGTTCACGCGCACGGAACGCAACGGCCGCTCGACCCTGCGCTCCATCGACCTTACGGGCCGCAACGAGCGGGCGATTCCAACGCCGCTCGACGCCAGCGACCCTTCGTGGAGTTCGCTGCTTCCCTGATGGAACAAGCTGCTTTTTCCTTCATTTTCGGTGCAGGATTTGCGATGTAGGGCC
>JBDNCK010000248.1:0-3585 GCA_046719675.1 Sphingomonadaceae bacterium
CGCCCAGATGGCGCGGCTGTCCACCTTGTGGGCTTCCATCGGATGGTCGGCGCCGAGCATCCGCCAGAGCATCTGGCGGGTGAGCGCCACCGAGACGGGCGCGGTGTTGTCCGCGATCTCGCGCGCAAGCGCCCGGGCGGCGGGCAGCAGCTCGTCGGGCGGGAGCACGCGCGAGACGAGACGGCCGGAAAGGGCTTCGGCGGCATCGAACACGCGGCCCGTCGCGCACCATTCCATCGCCTGGGCGATTCCCACAAGCCGCGGCAGGAACCAGCTGGAGCAGGCTTCCGGCACGATCCCGCGGCGGGCGAAGACGAAGCCGAAGCGCGCGCTTTCCGAGGCGAGCCGGATGTCCATGGGGAGCTGCATGGTGACACCGACGCCGACCGCCGGGCCGTTCACGGCTGCAATCACCGGCTTCAGGCTTTCGAAGATGCGTAAGGTGACGCGGCCGCCGCCGTCGCGCACGGCCTCGTGGGCATAGTCGGTGGTGCCATCGGGGTTGACCGGGCTGCCATGGCCGGCACGCGTGGAGGCGGCGTCCGACCGGGCCTCGTAGTCGAAGGTCTTCGCGCCTTCGGACAAGTCGGCGCCAGCGCAGAAGGCGCGGCCGGCCCCGGTGACGATCACGCAGCGCACGGCATCGTCGGCATCGGTTGCGTCAAAGGCGGCGATCAGCTCGTGCATCATGCGGCCGGTGAAGGCGTTGAGCCTGTCGGGCCGGTTGAGCGTGATGGTGGCGATGCCGTCGGCCACCTCGAGCGCGATCTGCTCGAAGGCGGCCATGTCAGAGTGCCTCCACGATGGTCACATTGGCAAGGCCGCCGCCTTCGCACATGGTCTGGAGGCCCCAGCGCTTGCCGCGGGCGCGCAGCGCATGGACGAGCGTTGCCATCAGTCTGGTGCCGGATGCGCCCAGCGGGTGGCCGAGTGCGATGGCCCCGCCATGGACATTGAGGCGCGCCGGGTCGGCGCCGGTTTCCTTGAGCCAGGCCATGGGCACGCTGGCGAAGGCCTCGTTCACTTCGAAGAGATCGATGTCGTCGATCGTCATGCCGGCCCTGGCAAGCGCGCGGCGCGTCGCGTTGATCGGGGCTTCGAGCATGATGACGGGATCCTCGCCGATGACTGTCATGGAGTGGATGCGCGCGATGGGTGCAAGGCCCAGCTTCTTCAGGCCCGCCTCGTTGGCGACGAGAACGCCGGATGCGCCGTCGCAGATCTGGGAGGAGGTGGCAGCCGTCAGCCGGCCATCGGGTGCGAGCAGCTTGACCGCCCGGGTTGCTTCGAGGGTGGCTTCGAAACGGATGCCTTCGTCGATGGTGTGGGGGGCGGCATGGCCTTCGGCGTCAACGCCGGTGACGGGGACGATCTCGGCGGCGAAGGCATTGGCCCGGGCGGCAGCTGCCGCCTTCTGCTGGCTTTCGAAGCCGAACTGGTCGAGCGCGTCCTTCGAAAGATCATGTTTGCGGGCGATCATTTCGGCGCCGGTGAACTGGCTGAACTGGATGCCGGGATAGCGGCGCTCCATCCCTTCGCTCTTGTAGCTGCCGGCGCCGGCATCCTTCGCAAGCTTGAAGGGGAGGCCCATGGGCACGCGGGTCATGCTTTCGACGCCGGCTGCAATCACCACGTCCATCGTGCCGGACATGACCGTGGCGGCAGCGAAGTGGAGCGCCTGCTGCGAGGAGCCGCACTGGCGGTCGACGGTGGTGCCGGGAACCGATTCCGGCAGCTTCGAGGAGAGCACGGCGTTGCGCGCGACATTGGTGGACTGCTGGCCGAACTGGCCGACACAGCCCATGATCACATCCTCGAAGAGCGCCGGATCGCTGTCGCCCACGAGATCGTCGAGCACCTGGGCTGCAAGATCGGCCGGGTGCCAGTCGCGCAGGCGGCCGCCTTTGCGCCCGCCGGCGGTCCGCCTTGCCTTCACGATATAGGCCTCTCCCATCTCTCCTCTCCTTTCGCTTCTTCCATGCGCCCGGGCCAGCGCCTTGCGACACTGTGGACTTTGGCGGGGCGGCGCTTTTCTCGCGCCGCGCCATCGCCTAGGCCGCCGGCATGACGCTTCGCATCGCAGCCCACCAGTCCAACCCGGTAATGGGGGACCTGCGCGGCAATGCCGATGCCATCCTGGCCGCGCGCGCCGAGGCGGCAGGCGCTGACCTGCTGGTGACGCCGGAGCTTTCCCTCATCGGCTATCCGCCGGAGGATCTGGTGCTGAAGCCGGCGCTGGTGGAGGCAGCGGAGGCCGAGCTGCGGCGGCTGGCAGCGGCAACCGCTGCGCCCGGCCCTGCCCTGCTGGTGGGGACGACCCACCGCACCAGCGCGGGGCTGCACAATGGCTATGCGCTGCTCGACGAGGGGCGGCTGGTGGCGATGTCGACCAAGCACGACCTGCCCAATTATGGCGTGTTCGACGAGAAGCGGGTGTTCGAGCCCGGAAGACTGCCCGATCCGGTGGCGTTTCGCGGCGTGAAGCTGGGGCTGCCCATCTGCGAGGACATGTGGACGGCACCAGTGGCGCGGCACCTGGCAAAGCTGGGGGCGGAGCTTCTCATCGTGCCCAATGGCTCGCCCTTCGAGCTGGGGAAGGAGGAGCGGCGGCTGTCGCTGGCGCGCGCGCGGGTGCGGGAGACGGGGCTGCCGCTCATCTACGTGAACCGGGTGGGCGGGCAGGACGAGCTGGTTTTCGATGGCGGCAGCTTCGCGCTCAACGCCGACGGCACGCTGGTGGCCCGGATGCCGGACTGGGACGCGGGGCTGATGCAGCTGGAGTGGCGGGCAGACCTGGGGTTTGCGCCCGGGCCGCTGGCGCAGGCCGATGCGGGGGCGGAGGAAATCTATCATGCCATGCTGGTGGGCCTGCGCGACTATGTGGAGCGCAACCGCTTTCCCGGCGTGGTGCTGGGGCTTTCGGGCGGGATCGACAGCGCGCTTTCGGCCGCCGTTGCCGTCGACGCGCTGGGCGCTGCGCGGGTGTGGTGCGTGATGCTGCCCTCGCGCTTCACGAGCGAGGAGAGCCTGGACGATGCCGCTGCATGCGCGGCGCTGCTGGGCTGCCGCCTGGACACGATTCCCATCGAGCCGGCCGTCGCGGCGATCGAGGGCATGCTCGCGCCGCTGTTTGCGAACCGGGGCCGCGATCTTGCCGAGGAAAATGCCCAGTCGCGCCTAAGGATGGTGACGCTCATGGGGCTTTCCAACAAGTTCGGGCACATGCTGCTGACGACGGGGAACAAGTCCGAGATGTCGGTGGGCTATGCCACCATCTATGGCGACATGGCGGGCGGCTATTCGGTGCTGAAGGACGCGTACAAGACGACGGTGTTCGACCTTTCGCGCTGGCGCAACGCCCATCGCCCGCGCCTGGGGCTGGGGCCGGCAGGGCCGGTGATGCCCGAGCGGGTGATCACCAAGCCGCCCACCGCGGAGCTGCGCGAGAACCAGACGGACCAGGATTCGCTGCCGCCCTATGACGTGCTGGATGCGATCCTGCACGCGCTGGTGGAGGAGGAGCTTTCCGCCGACGATGTCGCCGCGCGCGGCTTCGATCGCCAGCTGGTCGCGCGGATCGAGCGG
>JBDNCK010000249.1:0-3571 GCA_046719675.1 Sphingomonadaceae bacterium
CTGAGGCCCCGGAACACCCAGGTCTTGACGGTCCCCACCGGCACGCCGGCGCGGCGCGACAGCTCCTCGTAGGTCAGGCCCTCGAGCCAGGCTGCGCGGATGACGGCGGCCTGCTCGGCCGGCAGCGCAGCAAGCGCATGATGAACCG
The DNA here is from genome assembly GCA_046719675.1 of Sphingomonadaceae bacterium. Lineage (GTDB taxonomy): Bacteria > Pseudomonadota > Alphaproteobacteria > Sphingomonadales > Sphingomonadaceae > Thermaurantiacus. Next base: position 149 of record JBDNCK010000249.1, read on the forward strand.
CGCGCGCAGCATCCGAGGCATGCGCCAGCGAATCCGCGCGCGCTTCCTCGTCCGCCACCGTCTCCAGCGCCGCCTCGCCCACCATCTGCCGCCGCCCGCGCGCGCGCAGCCGGTCGATCGCCCGGTTGCGGGTCATGGTATAGAGCCAGGCTTCGGCCGACGCCCTGGCAGGGTCGAATTCGGCCGCCTTGCGCCACACGCTCACGAACACATCCTGCACCACATCCTCGGCATCCTGCCTGTCCCCGAGGATACGCACGGCAATGCCCAGAAGCTTCATGGCGGCCGCATCATAAACCATGCGCAGCGCATGGCGGTCGCCTGCTGCCACGCGCTGCAGCAATTCCGAAAGCGCCCCGCCGCCTGCAGCCTCGCCCCCGCGCATGGCCCGCCCCTGCCACGCCACCCCTGCCGCGGCAAGCGGAACCCGGCCCCAAGCGGTCCGATTACTCTTCGCAGTTTTTCCAATTGGACAGACTCGCCGCGCCTTCGCCACAAGGCATGCTGCTGAACAAGGTGGCCATCAAGGCTGCAAGCGGAGGAGGTCTCATGAACGTCGAAGCAAAATGCCCCATGGGCAAGTCGGACGGCAATGCCGTCCTGTTTGGAATGAACAACCGGCTGTGGTGGCCGCACCAGGTCGATCTGTCGATCCTCAACCAGAATTCGCCCCTCATCGATCCGATGGGGCCGGACTTCCACTATGCGAAGGCCTTCAAGTCCCTCGATCTTGCCGCCGTCAAGGCCGACATCTTCGCGCTGATGACCACCTCGCAGGACTGGTGGCCGGCCGACTGGGGCCATTATGGCCCGCTCTTCATCCGCATGGCCTGGCATGCCGCCGGCACCTACCGCATCGCCGACGGGCGCGGCGGCGCCGGCAACGGCACGCAACGCTTCGCGCCCCTCAACTCCTGGCCCGACAACGCCAATCTCGACAAGGCGCGGATGCTGCTGTGGCCCATCAAGCAGAAATATGGCAGCCGCCTCTCCTGGGCCGATCTGCTGGTGCTCGCCGGCAACTGCGCCATCGAATCCATGGGCGGCAGGACGGTGGGCTTCGGCGGCGGCCGCGCCGATGTCTGGGAACCCGAGCATGACATCTGGTGGGGCCCGGAAAACGAGTGGCTGGGCGACGAGCGCTACCGCGGCGACCGCGAGCTCGAGAACCCGCTGGCCGCCGTCCAGATGGGCCTCATCTACGTCAATCCCGAAGGCCCCAACGGCAAGCCCGACCCACTCGGCTCGGCGCGCGACATCCGCGAGACCTTCGCCCGCATGGCCATGAACGACTATGAGACGGTCGCGCTCACCGCCGGCGGCCACACCTTCGGCAAGTGCCATGGCGCTGCCCCTCCGGCCGAATATGTCGGGCCCGAGCCCGAAGGCGCCGGCATCGAAGCGCAGCTTCTGGGCTGGAAGAACAGCTTCGGCACCGGCAGGGGCGAGCATACCATCACCAGCGGCATCGAGGGCGCCTGGACCAACAACCCCACCCGCTGGGACAATGGCTATTTCGAGAATCTCTTCCGCTACGACTGGGAGCTGACGAAGAGCCCGGCCGGCGCCTGGCAATGGACTCCGAAGAATGCCGAGGCCGAAGGTACCGTGCCGGATGCCCACCGCCCCGGCGTCGCCCACAAGCCGATCATGACAACCGCCGACATGGCGATGCGCATGGACCCGGCCTATGAGAAGATTTCCCGCCACTTCCTCGCCCACCCCGAGGAGCTGACGGAAGCCTTCGCCGAGGCCTGGTTCAAGCTCACCCACCGCGACATGGGCCCCATCACCCGCTACTATGGCCCGGAAGTCCCGGCCGAACCGCGCATCTGGATGGACCCGGTGCCCCCGGTCGATCATCCGCTGATCGATGCAGCGGACATCGCCGCGCTCAAGGCCCAGATCCTCGCGAGCGGGCTTTCCATCAGCCGCCTCGTCAGGACGGCCTGGGCCTCTGCCTCCACCTTCCGCAACTCCGACAAGCGCGGCGGCGCCAATGGCGCGCGCATCCGGCTTGCCCCGCAGAAGGACTGGGCCGTGAACGAGCCGGCCGAGCTTGCGAAAGCCCTCGAGACGCTCGAAGGCATCCGCCAGGCCTTCAACGCCAGCCAGGCGGGCGGCAAGCGGGTGAGCCTTGCCGATCTCATCGTGCTGGGCGGCTGTGCGGCCGTCGAGGCAGCGGCAAGGAAGGCCGGCCACGAGGTCAGCGTCCCCTTCTCGCCCGGTCGCACCGATGCCACCGACGCGATGACGGATGCCGACAGCTTCGCCGTCCTCGAGCCGAAGGCCGACGGCTTCCGCAACTATCATGCGACGAACGACCCCCGCACGCCGGAGGAGCTGCTCGTCGATCGCGCCAACCTGCTCAGCCTCACCGCGCCCGAGATGACGGTGCTCGTCGGCGGCCTGCGCGTGCTTGGCGCCAATCACGGGGATCGCCGCGAGGGCGTTTTCACCGATCGCGTCGAAACGCTCTCGAACGACTTCTTCGTGAACCTGCTCGCCGCCACCACGGCCTGCGAATGGAAGCCGTCGAACACGGACACGACCTACACCGCGCACGACCGGGCGACCGGCGAAGCGAAGTGGACGGCCACCCGCGTCGATCTCGTCTTCGGCTCCAACTCGCAGCTGCGCGCGCTTGCCGAAAGCTATGCCGAGGCCGATGCCGAGCCGCGCTTCGTCGCGCAGTTCGTCGCTGCCTTCGCGAAGGTCATGGATCTCGACCGGTTCGACCTCCGCCGCGTCTGATCCACGCCCAGTCACGAACGGAAGGCCCGGGCGCGCAATCGCCCGGGCCTTCTGCCTTGCGATTTTCGCCCACCGCGTCCAGACTCAGAGCCATGACCTGGTGGGAACGCCACATGGTGCCGCGGCTCATCGGCTTCGCCTGCACCCAGCCGCCGATCATGGCGCGCCGCGCCCAGGTCATCCCCAGGGCGGAAGGCGATGTGCTGGAATATGGCGTGGGCGGCGGCGCCAACCTTGCCCTCTATGATCCCGCCAGGGTCACGAGCATAACCGGCATCGATCCGTCCGATCCGCTGCTCGCCCGCGCCCGCGCCGCCCCCCATGCCGCGGTTCCCTTACGCATCGTCTCGGGCGTGGCCGAGCATCTCCCCTTCCCCGACGCCAGCTTCGACACCGTCGTCACCACCTTCACGCTCTGCTCCGTCACCGACCCGGCCCAGGCCCTGTATGAGGCGCGGCGCGTGCTGAAGCCCGGCGGCACCCTCCTCTTCCTCGAGCACGGCCTTTCGCCCGACGCCGGCCCGGCGCGCTGGCAGCACCGGCTCGAGCCGCTGTGGAAACCGGTGGGCGGCGGCTGCCACCTCACCCGCCCCGTCGCCGCGTCGATCGCGGCTGCCGGCTTCACCATCGCCGAGCTGGCGAAGGGCTATATGGAAAGGACCCCCCGGC
>JBDNCK010000250.1:0-3566 GCA_046719675.1 Sphingomonadaceae bacterium
TCTTCACCAGCCTGTCCTCGAGGCTGTGGAAGCTGACAACAGCCAGACGACCGCCCGGCTTCAGCACGGCTTCGGCCGCATCGAGCCCGCGCTCGAGCTCGCCCAGCTCGTCGTTCACCTGCATGCGGATGGCCTGGAAGGTGCGGGTGGCCGGGTCGCGCCGCTGCCCCTTCGGATGGCCCAGCGCGCGCCGCACGACTTCGGCGAGCTGGCCGGTCGAGGACAGCGGTCGGGCGGCGACGATGGCCCGCGCGATGCGCCGCGAGGCAGGCTCCTCGCCCAGCCGGAAGAGGACGTCGGCAATCACCTGTTCGTCCGCCGTGTTCAGGAAGTCTGCCGCCGTCGGCCCCTCGGCTCCCATCCGCATGTCGAGCGGCCCGTCGGCCCGGAAGCTCATGCCATAGGCCGGATCGTCGAGCTGCATCGACGAGACTCCAAGATCGAAGGCAACGGCATCGACAGAGGCAGCCGGCACATGGGCGGCCATCTGCGAGAAGGGCGCATGGATGAGCCGGAGGCCGGGAAGGGCAGGGGCGGCGGCCACGGCGCGCGGATCGCGGTCGAACGCCGTCACCGCGGCACCGGCCGCCAGCATGGCGCGGGCATAGCCGCCGGCACCGAAGGTCGCGTCCACGGCATGGGCGCCCGGCGCCAGTGCAAGCGCGGCCATCACCTCGTCGAGAAGCACGGGGACATGGGCTGCCGCCATCACCCGCCCTTTGCTGCCACCAGCGCGCTCACCACGCGCCTGAGCCTGGGATCGGCGCTCTCGGTCCTGAGGAACAGGGAGGGGGACCACAGCTCGAAATAGTCGCCGGCGCCAAGGAACAGGGCAGGGCCCTCGATGCTGCCGAGATCGCGCAGGATCGGGCTCAGGATGATCCGGCCGTTCTCGTCATAGTTGAGGGTATCGGCGGACGCGAAGATGGCCCGCGCAAGCCCGGCGCGCGCCTGGCCGAAGTCATTGGCAAAGCGGGTCTCGAGCTGCCGCTGGAGCGTCTCGAGATAGGTGACGTCATAGCCCATGAGGCACGGCGCATGCTCGGAAGGCGCGAGGATGACCGTCTTGGTGGCGGAGCGGGCCTCGATCGTCTCGCGGATCGGCGCAGGGACAGACAGCCGATGCTTCGCATCGACCTGGTTCAGATAGGCGCCCGAAAAAAAGCCCCTGATCACTTCCTGTCCCCGCTCCCGGGCGGCTTTGCCCGGTCCGCCGCGGGTGCCGGATCGGGGGGTCCGGGCGCCTCTGGCGGGACAAGCGCGCGCTGCCGATCCCTGTGGAAAAGGGATAGCATGGGCTTTCATGGAAATTCAATGGAGAATTATGGTCAGAATGCTCCCTTTTTCCCCAATTCCCTGGAATCGCTCAGGTTTCCCGGAGGAGGCCAGACCTCCCCCGGAATTGGCATGGGCTGTGGACAAGTCATGGGGCGGACTTCGATGCCCGCGCCGGAACGGCTGGCCGCACGGGAAAGGCGAAGCGGCGCAGCTGCCGGAACGCCGGGTCCGTCTCGGCCGTCAGCCGCGCGAATCGCGCGCCGGCATCTCCTTGCACCAGTTGCACTTCCAGCGTGCGGCCGTCGGCCAGGCGCACCTGGAAATAGTCGGCCCCGCTCCAGTCGATGAGGCGGGCGGGCACGAACCCGTCCGCCGAGAGGGCTGCAAGGTCGCGGGCGAGCGCTGCGCGTTCGCCCCCATCCAGCTCGCGCGGCCCGTCTGCCGTCACGCGCACGGCGCTTACCACGTCGGATGCAGCGATGCGGGGGGCTGCAAGGGTCGACCAGGGCGAGGGCGCAAGCGGGATCGCCGGAAGCGCGGCGGCAACCGCCGGCCCGTCGGGAAGCCGCTGCACCACCCCCGGCCAGACACCGGCAAAGGCAACGGGTTCGCCGCTTCGGTCCGACAGGCGCACTGCAATCGGCTCGCCGTCCGGGACGGCAACGGGATCCCCCGGGGAAAGGGCAAGGAGCGCCCTCACCAGCCCTGTCACCCTGGCCGGGTCGGCCGGCGCATCCTCGGCCGAGGGGATGATCCATTCTCCGGTGTCGAGCCTCTTCTCGAGCACCACCTGCGCGCGCCCCTGGGCGATTTCCACCCGGTAGATGGAGTCTGCTGAAGGTGCTCCGGGAAAGAAGCCGCCGCGCGGCCAGAAAAGGAGACCGGCCGCAACAAGGCCGACGAGGAGCGCAAGGGGAAGAAGCAGCCGTCTGCCGCGCATCGGCGGCGGTCCGTTCGGTTCAGATGGTCACCTGGTCGCTGGCGCGCGGCGCCACCCGATCGACGATCGGCTGCTCTTCGGGCTGCGGCGCGCGCCGCTCGGGCTCCTTGCGATCAACGCCAGGCGATGGCGCCACGCCGAGTTGCGCCAGCGGATCGTTGCGATCCTCGCGCCCGAAACCGTCTTCGGAGGGTTGCAGGGCCAGCGACCCGAGAAGGGTCACGATGAAGACAAGACCAAGCCCCGCCAGACCCGCATGAACGCGATGCATGGACGCCCCAGTATCAGTCCGCGTCTTGTCTGTCGAGCAGCACGGTTAGCCGCAGGTCAGCATTGGTACCAGGGCGGACGGGGCAGCCCCTTCGCCTCCAGCCATTCCGCATTCCAGAGCGTTGAAAGATAACGGCTTCCGCTGTCGCACAGGATCGTGACAATGGTGTGGCCCGGCCCTAGCTGCCGCGCCAGCAGCTCCGCGCCCCTGACGTTGATGGCCGAGGACATGCCGAGGTGCAGCCCGTCCCTTTCCATCAGTTCATGGAGGACCGGCATGGCGTCGGCGTCCGACACGCGGAACGCGACATCAATCGGCGCGCCCTCGAGATTGGCCGTCACCCGGCTCTGGCCGATGCCTTCGGCCACGCTGTTGCCTTCCGCCTTCAGTTCGCCGGTGGTGAACCAGCTGTAGAGCGCCGCCCCGTCGGGATCGGTCAGGGCGATGAGGATGTCGGGATTGCGTTCCTTGAGCCCGAGGCCGACGCCGGCAATCGTGCCGCCGGTGCCGGCCGCGCAGGTGAAGCCATGCACCTTCCCGCCGGTCGCCTCCCAGATCTCGGGCGCCGTCGTCTTGATGTGGGCCAGGCGATTGGCGACATTGTCGAACTGGTTGGCCCAAACGGCATTGGGCGTCTCTTCCGCCAGCCGCCGCGAAGTGTGCACATAATGCCCGGGATTGGCATAGCTTGTCGCCGGCACGAGGATGAGCTGCGCGCCGAGCGCCCGCAGGGCATCCTTCTTCTCCTGGCTCTGGGTTTCGGGCATGACGATGATTGTCCGATAGCCGCGCGCGGCACCGATGACCGCAAGGCCAATGCCGGTGTTGCCGGCGGTTCCCTCGACGATCGTGCCCCCGGGCTTCAGCCGGCCGCGCTCCTCGGCATCGCGGATGATGAACAGCGCCGCCCGATCCTTGACCGAGCCGCCGGGGTTCATGAACTCGCATTTCCCGAGAATCGTGCAGCCGGTCCGCTCGGAGGGGCCCTTCAGCCGCACCAGCGGCGTGTTGCCGACCAGGTCGCCAAGTTCCTGTCCTGTTTGTGTCATGGCCGCGCTCTAGCACCGTGCTTGGCGC
>JBDNCK010000251.1:0-3559 GCA_046719675.1 Sphingomonadaceae bacterium
GGTCAGGACCGGGCCGAGCAGGTCGGAGGCGATGCCATCGCCCAGCCAGGCGCCCGGTGCGAGCGCTCCCGTCGCCCGGAACCGGCCGCTGTCGGCGGCGAGCACCAGCCGCGCGGCCGCCATGTCCCCGATGTCGGCTGCCAGGCTGCCGCGCCAGCGCGTCCAGCCCCCGGCCCCGGAGACTCGGGCCGAGACGGGCCGGTCAAGGCCGGCAAGGGCTGCCAGCAGGCCGTTGGCTGCCGTGTCCAGCTGGAGCGCGAGGTCGAGGCGGTCCCTGTCCGGGGCCGCGTCGAGCCGGAGCGCCAGCCGGTCGCCGAGGGCTCCGCCAGCGTCGAGCACGACAAGCGCGCGCTGGTCGGCAAGGGCGGCGCGGGCGGAAAGCCTGAGCCTTTCCTCCACCCCGGCGACGGATTCTGCGATGTGCAGCTGATCCACCTGCAGCCGGTCAAGCGTCAGGCGAATGTCGGGGAGCAGGGGATCGTCCGGGTCGGCCGGATTGAGCCGGGGCGTGCGCGCAAGGCTTGCCTCGGGAATGACGAGGGCACGGATCCGCACATGGCGCCGAAGCAGCGCGGCTGCCGACCAGTCGAGCTGCACTTCCGGCGCGGTCGCAAAGGGTCCATCGAGATCGACCAGCGTGACGCCGACAAGGGTGGCCTGCGCAAACAGGCTGCCGTCGATCCGCTCCGCCTCGATCCGGAGGCCGGACTGGGGCGTGACGAGCGGCAGCAGCCGGCTGACGACGATGCCGCGCCCGGCCGGCGTCTCCGACAGGAACCAGAGGAGAGCCGCGACAAGCAAGCCGAGGAGCCCGAGGATCGCTGCTGCAACCCACGGCCAGCGGCGCGGTGGCTGAACCTTGGGCCAGGCGTCGTCCGCGGGAAGCTCGGCCTCGACTGCCATCAGAAGGCCTGCCCGATCGAGATATAGAGAACGACCTGCGGGTCCCCTTCGCGGCGGTTGATGCCGCGCGCGAGATCAACCCGGAGCGGCCCGAAGCTGGTATAGTAGCGCGCGCCGAGGCCGGCGCCGAAGCGCAGGTCGTCGAAGCCGGGGCGCGGGCCCTCTTCCAGCTGGCCGGCGTCCACGAATGCGACGAGGCCGAAGTCCCCGAAGCGGTAGCGGGCCTCCACGCTCGTCTCGAACAGGCCGCGGCCGCCGATGGGCCGAAACGCGCCTTCGGAATCCTGCGTGCGCGGGCCGACGCCCTGGAAGGTATAGCCGCGCACCGAGCCGCCGCCGCCAGCATAGAGCCGCCGCGAGGGCGCGATGTTCTGGCGTTCCGTCCCCACGATGCTGCCAAGGCGGACCCGGCCTGCCAGGATCAGCGAATCGAGCGCCTGCCAGTAGGTGCTGGCGTCCCCGATCATCCGGACATAGGCCTCGAAATTGTTGCGCTGCAGGCTGGCTTCGGGCGAGATCCTGAGCGACACGCGAAAGCCGCGCGTGGGATCGAGCAGATCGTCGGTTCCATCATAGCCGCCGCCACCGGGCAGTGCGAGGATGGAGTAGCTGTCGCGCGTGTCGTCGTCGACTGGCACGCCCTTGTCGCGTTCTCGGGTGTAGATGGCTTCTGCGCCGGCCTCCCAGACCCATCTCTTCTGCCAGATCGCCGTCGATTCGCGGCCGATTGCAGCACCGATCCGGAACAGGCGGGCATCGAACGCCGGCAGATTCTGGTTCGCGAAGTCAAGGCCCATCAGGAGGAAGCGGTCGCGCCGGCCGAAGTTCGACTTGCGGACATTGGCGCCGACCCGCTGTTCGATGGTGCCAACGACCCCGGAGACGGTCAGCGCGCCTTCCGGCTTCCAGATGTTGCGGTTCTGCCAGCGGGCCTCGGCGCGGATCCCCTCGTCGGTCGAATAGCCGGCCTGGCCGGCGAGGCTCCGCCTTGGTGCCTGCTGGCCCGAGACCTCGATGTCGGCAATGCCCCGCCCCTCGGCATCGACCTGGCCGGTGTCCACCGGCGTCACGACCAGTCCCGAGAACAGGCGAGTGGCGATCATCGCCCGGCGGAAGTCGTCGAGCAGCGCACCGGACCAGGGCTCGCCCTTCCGGAAGCGCGCAATCACCTCGGCATGCTCGTCGCGGAAGGGCTGGTGATCGGTGAGGCGGATCTCGCCGAAGACGGCTGGCCGGCCAAGGAGGCCGGTCAGCAGATAATCGCCCGTGCGGGTCCCTTCGTCAAGGACGATGTCGCGCGGGCCGAGGTCGGCAAAGGGGTAACCGGCGTCCGCCAGCACGAGCTTGTAGCGCGCTTCGGCTTCCTCCACCTCGGAGAGGCGCAAGGTCGCCCCCGGCATCAGCGGGAACTCGGCGGCAAGTTCGGGCCGGTCCTCCGGCACTGCATCGATGGCGATCTCGCCCCAGCGATAGCGCGGCCCCGGGCGGACCTCGATGAGGACTTCAGCGGTTTCGGCCCCGATGTCGGTCCGGCTGTCGATCCCTGCATCGAACCAGCCTTCCGACGCGAGGAGATCCTTGAGCAGCCGCTCCTCGGTGCGCAGGCGGTTCGCCAGTTCCAGCGGCGTGAGGGACTGGTTGCGGTCCCGCCACAGGGTGGAGAGCAGCCGCCACTCGCCAAGCAGGTCGGTCTCCTCCAGCCCCTCGATGCTGAGGCGCAGGCGCCGGGGCTGGTCGGGCTCGCGCGCGGGCACGATGTCCGAGACATCGATGTCTGCCAGGCTTTCCAGCGGCGCGAGGGGTGCAAACAGGCTCTCGTCGAGCGGGGAGAGCGGCGGATCGCCTTCCTGCTCCGCGGAAGGAGGTTCCAGCCCTAAAGGTGCATCCTGCGCGGCCAGCGGAACAGGGGGCAGGAAGACAAGCAGCAGGACGACGGTCAGCAGGCGCACACAGGCTCCCGTTGACCTTGTCTCCTCCCCATGCGGCTGCCAGAGGAGCAGGGCACAGGACACGGAAGGGCAGGCAGCACATGGCCGACAAGCTGGTGATGGTTCTTGATGGCGGGGAAGTGATGATTCGCCTGCGCCCGGATCTGGCACCCGGACATGTGGCGCGTCTCGTCGAGCTGGCGCGCGCCGGTTTCTACGACGGGATCGTCTTCCATCGCGTCATTCCGGGCTTCATGGCCCAGGCTGGCTGCCCGCAGGGGCGAGGGACGGGCGGCTCGGACCTCCCCGATCTGCGCGCCGAATTCTCGGATGCGCGGCATGTGCGTGGCGTCTGTTCGATGGCACGCACCTCCGCCCCGCACAGCGCCAACAGCCAGTTCTTCATCTGCTTTGCCGACGCGCCCTTCCTCGACGGCCAGTATACCGTCTGGGGCGAGGTCGAAAGCGGCATGGAGCATGTGGACGCCCTGCCCGCAGGCGAGCCACCCCGCAACCCCGGGGTCATCCGCTCGCTGCGCGTGATTGACGAAGCGACTGCCTGATCGGTTCGCCCTTGGGCGCCTCAGTCGCGGCGGCCGCGCATGAGGACGCTGCCGTCGGCAGCTGACAGGGTGAGAATGCCGTCCGCGACCGACCAGCGCGCAACCTGCTCGAGCGCCTTCAGGAACTTCTGCTCGGTCTGCATCTGCGGCTCGGGGCAGGCCATC
>JBDNCK010000252.1:0-3551 GCA_046719675.1 Sphingomonadaceae bacterium
ACCGCTTGTCGCCCGGACCGCAGTCGGCGCGCGCCGAGAGGAGAGCATCCGCCACTTCGACCGTGCGCTTGCGCTGGACGGAGCCTCGGTGCTCTATCCGTCCTTCTACGCGCTCACCCTGTTGAAACTCGACGCGCGCAACGCCAGCCGGGCGGCCGAGCTGCTGGCGCGCGCCGACCGCAATCGCCCGAAGGATGCCTATGAGCGGCTTGTCCAGGGCCATGCCCGACAGGTCCTTGCTGCCCTGCGCAAGGGCGACACCACGCTTGCCGTGGCGCTGTCGCACACGCTTTCACCGCTCGGCCGGCTAGAGAGCTAGGCGGAACACACCATGCGGCCTCAGCGGCCGCCGGCTGCGATCCAGCGGTCGATCTTGGCATCGAGCACTTCCAGCGGCAGCGCACCGGTCATCAGCACCTGCTCGTGAAAGCGGCGGATGTCGAACCGGTCGCCCAATGCCTGCTCGGCGCGCCTGCGCGCGGCCTGGATGCGGATGTCGCCCACCTTGTAGGCGAGCGCCTGCGCCGGCATGGCGATGTAGCGGTCGACTTCGTTGGTGGCATCCGTCTCGCCCATGGCACTGTTGTCCAGCATGAAGCGGATGGCCCGGTCGCGGCTCCAGCCCTTGTCGTGAAGCCCGGTGTCCACCACCAGGCGCATGGCCCGCAGCATCTCGTCGTCAAGGCGGCCGAACCACTGATAGGGATCGGTGAACAGGCCAAGCTCCTTGCCCAGGCTTTCCGCATAAAGCGCCCAGCCTTCCGCATAGGCGGTGTTGCCGCCGAAGCGCTGGAAGGAGGGAAGCGAGGCATTCTCGTAGGCAAGCGCGATCTGGAAATGATGGCCCGGCACGCCCTCGTGCAGATAGAGGGTCTCGATCCCGAAGGTGGAGCGGGAGGGAAGATCATGGGTGTTGAAGTAGAAGACACCCGGGCGGGACCCGTCGGGGGCACCGGGCTGGTAATAGGCAGCAGCGGAGTCGGGCGCCAGAAAGTCGGGGACGGGCCGGATCTCGAGCGGTGTCCGGGGCAGCGTGCGGAACAGCTCGCCGATGCGCGCATCGACCCGCCTGCCGGCCGCGCGATAGAGGTCGCCCATCGCCTCGGCGGAGGCGGGCCGGAACCGGGGTGCCGTGCGCAGATGCTGGAAGAAGGCGGGAAGGTCCCCCTCGAACCCCACCTGGCGGCGCACTTCGTCCATCCCGGCGCGGATGCGGGCGACTTCCGCCAGCCCGAGATCATGGATGGCAGCCGGGGACATCTCCGTCGTCGTCTGGGTGCGCACGAGATGGGCATAATAGGCATCGCCGCCCGGCAGCGACACGAGACCGGGACGCTCATTCCCGCGCGAGGCCGGAAGATAGCGGTCGCGTACGAAATCGCGCAGCCGCCGATAACGCGGCAGCACCTCCTTGCCGATGCGCTCGGCATAGGCGGCGCGCAGCCGCTGCTGCTCCGCCTCGCTCACGCCCTCGGGAAACGCCGAAACGGGGAGCATGAGCGGCATCTGATCGACCCCGCCCTCCACCAGCCGGTCCAGCTGCGAGAGCACCCGCTCCGAGACGATCCGCGGCTGGACGATGCCCGTCTTCAGCCCCTCTTCCATCAGGGCCTGCACCCGGTCCATCACGACGACGAAGCCATCAAGACGCTTCAGATTGTCCTCATAGTCCCTGACGCTGGTGAAGCGGATCATCGAGCGGCCGGAGAAGAGGTCCGGCACCACGACATGCAGGCCGTTGAAATGATCGATCGGAAGCAGCTGCACGAACGCGAGGATGCCGGGCGCGAAGCCGGCAAGTGCCGTCTCCCTGCTCCAGAGGAAGACATCGTAGGACACCTGCTCGTCCGGGCCGAGGGCAGCGCGATCGATCGCCCTGAGGCGCGCGATGTCGTCCCTTGCTGCCTGTTCTTCCGCTGCAAACCATTCGGGGGCGAAATAGTCGCCGAACCGGTCGGCGTAGCGCATATCACCCCGGATGAGCGCCATCACTGGCTGGCGCCTGAGCATCCCCTCGTCGCTCTCGAGGAAGAGGCGCGCCAGATTGGCGGACGGCGTGTCCACCGTGATGACCGCAGCCGGTGCGTCCTTCACCTGGGCCACGGCCGGGGAGGCGAGCGCGAGCGCCGAGGCAAGCAGCAGGAAACGCATGGGGCTTCTCCTCAGTCGAGCCGGAAGGGACGGCCGGCTGCCATCACGTAGGCGACGCGCGTGAGCGCCTTCGGATCGGTGAGCGGATCCCCGTCCACGGCCACGATATCGGCAAGCTTGCCGGGTGCGATGGTGCCGATCTCGCCTTCCATGCCCAGCATCGCGGCGGCGCCCGTGGTGGCGGCGACAAGGGCGGCGCGCGGGCTCATGCCGCCCTTTTCCACCATCAGCAGGAATTCCTCGCCGTTGCGGCCATGCTCGAACACGCCGGCGTCGGTTCCGAAGGCAATCCGCACCCCGGCCCGGTTGGCAGCCGCCAGCGCCTGCCCCCAGGCCGCAACCGCCTGCCTCGCCTTCGCCTCGACGACCGGTGTATAGACGGACTTTCCGATCCGGTCGACGAGGCCCTGGGTTGCCATGAGCGTGGGCACGAACCAGGTGCCGCGCGCGCGCATCACCTGCATCGTCTCGGCGCTCATGAAGGTGCCATGCTCGATCGAGACAACCCCGGCGGCAGCGGCTGCGCGGATGCCGGAATCCCCGTGCGCATGGGCTGCGACCTTGAGGCCGAGGCTTTCGGCCGTCTCGACGATGGCGCGCATCTCGGCTGCCGTGAAATGCTGCTCAAGGCCGCGCGCCTGCTGCGAAAGCACGCCGCCGGTTGCGGTGATCTTGATGGTGTCCACGCCGCGCCGGGCTGCTTCGCGCACCCTTTTTGCGCATTCCTCCGCGCCGGTGCAGGTGTTGTTGTTGGAGAGCGCTTCGACCACTTCCGGGCGGAAGCCGGAGGCATCGCCATGCCCGCCGATGATCGAGATGGAGGATCCGGAAGCAAGGATCCGCGGACCCGGCACTTCGCCGGCGCGGATGGAATCGCGCAGCGCCAGCGCGGTCAGCGGCGAGGAGCCAAGATCGCGCACCGTCGTGAAGCCGGCCTTCAGGGTCAGCGCGGCGTTCTTCACGCCGATGGCGACATGGCGCTCGGGCGGCACGGTGACGGCATAGAGCGGCCCGCGCCCGGGATCGCCGGTGATGTGGACATGGGTGTCGATGAACCCGGGAAGGACGGTGGCGGCACCCAGATCCACGAGCTTGGCACCCGGGGGAAGCGGCGCATCGGCGGCCAGCACCGCCGTGATCCGGTCGCCCTCGACAAGGATGGTGGCAGGCACGGGATTGCCGCGCGCCGGGTCGGCGAGCAGCCGGGTGGTGCGGATGGCCGTCACGTCTTTGGCGGGCGTGGGCGCGGACGACGGTTGCGCTGCGGCGGGTGCCGCCAGGAACAGGGCGGCCAAGAGGGCAAGCAATCTTCTCATCCTTTGCGATCAGGGATGCCAAGCTGCTCCAGCGGAATACCCTGCGAGTAGAACATCCGGAACACGTAGTGATCGGGGATGATG
>JBDNCK010000253.1:0-3545 GCA_046719675.1 Sphingomonadaceae bacterium
GCGCCGCACAAACCGCGCTTCTTCCTGCTTCGTATCCTGCGTGGCAATCAGCAGCACGCGCGGCCTTGCATCTGCCATTCCGATCCCTCCCCATTCCCTGCGGCATGACCGGTCGCCGGGCTGCACCGGTTCCCCGGCGCTTCTGGCACCTTGCACCCGTCTGGCCCAGCAGCGGCAGGCCGGGAAGTGTCCCCGCGTGCTCGCGCGCGGTCGGGACCGATCCGGAAGCGGGTCCGCCAGACGCCCCGGGGCAGGTGGAGCAACCGGCCGATGGCACCATGACCCCAGTTGGCTGGGCGCAAGGTCAAGCATCCCCCGCCTGGACGGCTCATCGATGCGGCAGCCCTGTGGCCGGTGATCCGGCCGGCCGCCACCCCCCTTCGCTTTTAGGCGTCGTGCCACCGGCAGCGCCACGCACGCCCGGCGCGCCTTGCCGATGATCGGCAGGATGCGGATCTTGCCTCGATCTTGGGGGCGTCCCCTGCGTCGCCGGATGCGCTCGAACCGCTTGCGGATCACATGTCAGCCAGCATCGCGCGGCAAGGCCGTCACGCGTCGGCAATCGTCGCCGCCAGATTGGCAGGCAAGAGCGAGGATGTCGTCGGTCAGCGCAGCTTCGTCGTCGCTCCCGCGTGGCGGTTGGCGCTGCGTTGATCAAGCCGGCAACGGACGGCGCATCCGCTCTCCTAGAAGCGGACCAGCAGGCGGAGATCCCCGGATAGCCAGCGGTCACTGCCGCCGCGGACCGTGGTGAAGCCGGCGGAAAGGCTTACCCGGTCGCGGCTGGTGAGGACGAGATCCGCGCCGAGCAGCGCGCCCTGGCCGTTCAGCGGCAGCTGGAGCTGCGCCGGGTCCGCTGCGGCGCTTGCGCCCACCAGCCGATAGGGCATGGTGATCGCGTCGCGCAGCTGGAGCACGCCTCCCACCCGCGCCTGGAACTCCGCCTTCAGCTTCTCGTCTCCGGCCAGCGTGAAACCGCCCGCAAGCTGGGGCTGGACCGACCAGAAGAGCTGGGTGCTCCTGTCGCCAGCCGCACCAAGGCCCGCAAGCCCTTCTTCCGCAAAGGCGAACTGGGTGAGCCCGGTTGCGACGACATCGAAGGACGGCCGCAGGAAGGCGCGCTCGGCGCGGATCGTATGGCCGATCGAGACCGCCATCTGCAGATAGCGGCTTTCGGGCGTGGCAAGGCCGCTTCCCGCCGTCAGGAAGACGGCGTCGCGGCGCGTTTCCAGCCATTGCCACCCGGCCGACAGCGAGGCGATGATGTCCGGGCCGCGTTCGGGCAGCCAAGCCGCGCCCACGCCGGCATGCATGGCATCCCCGGCACCCGAGAAGGGCGGGCCTTCCGTCACGCTCAGATTGTCGAGCCGGCGATAGCCAAGCCCGCCGAACAGCCGCCAGTCCTCGCCGATCCGCACATTGCCTCCGGCCGAGATGGCGAAGCCCTCTGCATTGGCGGCATACTGGTCAGGCCGGCTCTTCTGGGTGAAGCTGTGATAGTCGATTGCCGCAAAGCCGTTCTTGTCCTCGATGCCGGCAAGCCCGCGCTCTGTCAGCACCCGGCGGAAGCGGTCGCTCGCCTGGTAGTGCAGCTTGAGCGGCGTCAGATAGGCTTCCGGGCCAAGCTGGGTCATCAGGGACGCGAACTGCGCTTCCTGGCCGAGCGGCAGCCCGCCCATGAAGGCCATCAGCTGCCCGATGCCGCCCGAGCCTCCCTCGAGCAGCGCCGAATTGATGTGGCGGCCAAGCGCCTGCCCGTTGCGCGAGAGGAAGGGCGTGTCGAAGCGCGGATCGGCGGCAAGGAAGATCCCCTGCGCGCTGCCGGTGATCGAATAGTCGAGGGCGATCGTGTCGGCGACGGCCAAGCCCTGGTTGGTGCCGGTTCCGCCGTCGGTTGCGATGAGGGCGACGGGCCGCACATCCTCCAGCCACATGAGCCGCACGTCGAGCGCACCCGCCACGCTCGCATTGCCAGCCACGCGCAGCTGGTCGGACTGGTAGGGCCCGAAGGCGACATCGAAGACCATCCGGCCGCTTGCCGTCTGCACGAAATCGCCGGCGACATCGGTCACGGTCACGATGCGGGCGCCGAGCAGCAGATCGGCCGGGTCGAGCGCCTGGGGGATGCTGGCGCCTGAGGCGAGATCGAGCGGGATCACCGGCGCGGACAGGCCCATCCGCAACACCCCGTCGTTGCGGAACAGGCCAGCGTCGCTGCGGCTGGTGCGCAGTTCGATCGTCTCGGCTGCCACGAAGGTGCCGCCGGCCAGGTTCAGAAGCTGGTTGTTGCCGGCGCCCAGCAGGATGTTGCCTACGGCAAGGCCGCTGTTGCTGAGCGTGTCGTTGCCGCTGCTTCCGACCATCGCCAGGCGCGAGACGGCAGAAAGCGTGCCGGACGTCTCGACGAGATTGTCGGCACCGCCGTCGAGCCGGATGCCGGCGCCGCTGCCGCTGCCACCGCGCACGTCGCCGGTGACCGCGATTCGGATCTCATCTGCCCCCTCGCTGCCCAGGCTCTGGGCGAGGACAGCCGTCGAATCCGCCCCCATCGCCAGCACCGACCCGGCAAGATCAAGGTCAATGGCGCCGCCCCGGCCATCGCCGCCTGCGGAACCGGAAAACAGCCCGTCGACGAACCCGCCGCCGCCGCCCAGCGACTGCGCGATGACTCCGAAGGCTGCATCCCCCATGGTCACGATGTCGCCGCTCTGGCTGAAGGCAATCGTCCCGCCGTCGCCGATGCCGCCATCGCCAAGGGCAAGGCCGGAAAGCCCCTCGCCCAGCACCGTGCCGCCGCCACCGCCGATGGACTGCAGCAGGACGGCGTGGGACCGCGCGCCTTCCGTCAGGATCGCGCCGCTGCTGGCAAGCGCGATGGCGCCGCCGTTGCCGGCCGCGCCTTCGCTGCCGCCAAGCGAAATCGCGCGCGCGCCCACGTCGGCCAGCCGGACTTCGCCGCCGCCGCCGCCCACCGACTGCGCGAAGAGGGCCGGACTTCCATCGCCGGCGGTTGCAAGGCCGCCGGCATAGCTGGCCGAGATGGCGCCGCCGTCGAGCCCGCTTCCGCCGATCGCACCCAGGCGGATCTCGGCGAGGCTCCCGAGGGGTTCACCGGCTGCGACCGAAACGCTCGCCGAGCCGCCACCGCCGCCGATCGACTGCAGGATTGCTGCGGGCGCCAGCTGCCCGAGCGTCGTGATCGCACCGGCCTGGGCCACCTCCACCATCGATCCGGCCGAGGCCTGCGCGTCCGTTGCGCCAAGCGCGAGGGCAACGGATTGCGGCACCGCTCCTTCGCTCACGTCGAGGACGATGTTCGCGCGTCCGCCGCCGCCGCCGATCGACTGCACGAGCTGACCGGGCGTGTTGGTGCCCGCCGTGGTGATCGCGCCGGCAAGTGAGAGGCTGGCTGCCGATGCGCCATTCTCGCTGCCGCCGCTGCCGCCAAGCGTCACCCCGACATTGGAGAACAGCTGTTCGCGTCCGTTCGCCATCGGGCGGGATTCCCCTGCTGCAAACAGGCCGGGAACGGACGCACCTTCCGC
>JBDNCK010000254.1:0-3518 GCA_046719675.1 Sphingomonadaceae bacterium
ATCGAAGGGGCAAGCCGCGCCTTGAGGAGCGCCATGTCGAGCGTTGCATGGCCGGCATAGAGCAGCGCCGCCCCGAGCAGGAACAGGAGCGAGCCTGCCAGCGCATAGAGGAGATAGGTGATGGCCGCCTGCACCGCCCCGGATTTCCCCGACAGCAGCACCATCCCCACGCCCGCGATCGTCAGCAGTTCAAGGGCGACAAACAGGCTGAACAGGTCCGCCAGCAGGAACACGCCTGCGACTGCGCTCCAGCCCGCAAAGAACAGCGGCCAGAAGCTGATGGCCTCGCGCGTGCCCGAGCGCCCCTGGAACCACCCGATGGCGAACAGGGCCGCAGCGCCGGCCACGACGGCTGCCATCAGCAGGAAGGCCGCGGCCATGCCATCGGCGCGCAGCAGGATGCCAAGCGGCGGCTGGAAATCGCCAAGCGCCGTTGCCAGCGGCACCGCCCGCGCCACCGCCAGCGCATGAGCAAGCGCAAAGGCAGCCACAGGCGGCGCCAGCCACCACGCCCGCTGCTGCATCGGAACGGCAAGCAGCGCTGCTGCCGCCGGCACGGCAACAGCAAGCGACAGCTCAGCCATCGCGTTGCCCGATCCGCCGCGCCAGCGCCACCCCGAGCGCGGTGGCGGCAACCGCGACCACGATCCCGGTGATGATCATCGCCTGCGGCACCGGATCCGGCCCGCCCGGCATCCGCGCTGAAAGCCCGCCGAACAGCAGGAACAGGCCAGAGCCTGCAATGTTGAACCCGATCAGCCGCCGGACCAGAGTCGGGCCTGCCAGCAATCCGGCAAGACCGATGGCGACCAGCAGCGCGCCGGCCACGGCAAGGGGGGCCTCGATCATGCCCGCCGCGCCGGCCCGAGCACGAGAAGGGCAAGCGTGGCCGCGATGGAGGCTGCCAGCGCCAGTTCGATCGCCAGCACCACCGGCTTCTCGAAGCCGTCCGGCCAGCGGAGGAAGGCGCCGGCCAGCAATCCCAGCGCGCCTGCCCCAAGGAACAGCAGCGGCCCGCCGACGACGAGCCAGCGCACCCACCCGCGCGCGAGCATGGGCGGCTGCACAAGACCAGCCATCAGCACCAGCAGCCAGGCAGCCGCCAGCACGGTGCCGCCCTGGAAGGCGCCGCCCGGGGCGCTTGCTCCCGTCCACACGAGATAGACACCCACCACCAGCGCCAGCGGCGGCAGGAACCGCCCGAAGGTGGCCAGCACCCCGGCCGGCCGCACCGCCTGCGCAAGGTCAGGCCGGCCGCCCCAATCCCTGTCTGGCCCCAGCGCCCAGACGGCCACCAGCGCCAGCGCGATGACGACCGTTTCCAGAAGCGTGTCCCACCCGCGGAAGGAAAGCAGCACGGCGGTGACCGGATTGTCCGCCCCCGCCCGCGCCATCAGCGGCTCGGCAGCTTCCCGAAGCCCGGCCGGCGGCTCGGTGAGATCGGCGATCGCCCAGAGCAGCGCTGCTGCCACCAGGCCGGCCGCGGCAACCGGAAGGATCCGCGGCGGCGGGGGGGCCAAGTCCGGCTCCGCCCGAAGTGCTGCGATCAGCAGGACGCCGGTGATCCCGGCCCCGATCGCCGCCTCGGCGAGTGCCACATCCACCGCCTCGAGCCGCACCCAGCCGATTGCCAGCAGCAGGCCATAGGTGATGAACAGGGCAGCCGCAGGCCAGTGCGCGCGCGTGGCAACCGCCCCCAGCGCCAGCGCGACCAGCAGGCCGGCCAGCAGCCAGTCGAAGGCAAGGCTCATTCCCCCGGTTCCTTCGCGGCCCGCGCCACGAGCTGGGCCACCGTTGCCGCCGACAGCAGGGTGAGCAGCCAGATGAGAAGCAGGCGCGCGGCAGCCCAGCCATCGCCGAACAGCAGGCCCACGCCACAGGCCAGAAATCCCAGCCCCAGATTGTCCGCCTTGGTCAGCGCGTGCAGCCGCGCATGCACGTCCGGAAAGCGCAGCAGCCCCAGCGTGCCCGCTGCATAGAAGAGCAGCCCGACGGCAATCAGGATCAATGCCAGGACTTCGGCGGCCAGCTTCACCCGTCCGTCTCCGGGTCGCCCGTCCCACCGCTCAGCACGCCCTTGACGAACGCCACCGAGGCGAAGGCCGCCAGCAGCGCGAGCAGCAGCGCGACATCGAGGATGGCCGGTTCCCCCATCCGCGCCGCAAGGAGCAGCAGGATCCCGATCCCGCCGGTTCCTGCCAGCTGCGCGCCCATCATCCGGTCGGCCGGCTGCGGCCCCCTGGCAACCCGAACGAAGGCGCCGGCCACTGCCAGCAGCAAGAGGATGAGGGCGGCATCCAGGAACTCAGGCATCGAACACCCCCCTGAGCCGCTGCTCTTCCGCCGAGACCGCGGCGGCCATGTCGGCATCGGTGTCAAGACAGTGGACGAGCAGGACGCCCTTCTCCTCGCCGGCCGCCAGCGTTCCCGGCATCAGGCTGATGGTGCTGGCAAGCGCAACCCGCGCCGTTCCTTCCGGCAGCTGGCTTTCATGGCGCAGCCATCCCGGCTTCAGGGGAAGCGACGGCAAGGCCGCGCGCCACGCGACATCAAGCCCCCCCAGGAAGGACCGCCAGACAAAGCCCGGAAACAGCGCGACGAGCGGCGAGAGCCGCAGCGGCCGCTCGCCCTGGCGCGCCACGCGATGGGCAAGGGCGGCCGCGGCAAGCGCGACGGGAATGCCCGCCGCCAGCGCCACTGGCTCCCCCCTTGTCAGCACCAGCCAGATGCCGAGGAACAGGCCGAAGCGCTTGAGATCGATTGCGGTCACAAGCGCGCCTCCTTGCCGTCGGGGATCTGCCCCCCGGACCAGAAACCACCCGGCTTCCCGCCTGTCAACGCGCCGGGGCGCGCCCGGCACGCCTTCAGAAGATCGAGTAGCCGCCGTCGATCACGAAGCTGTCGCCGGTGTGGAAGCGCGACGCGTCGGACGCAAGATAGACGGCAATCCCCCCGAAATCCTCCGGCTCGCCCCAACGGCGCTGCGGCACACGCCCGATCGCCTTGTCGTTGAACGTGTCCCACTGCTGCAGCGGCACCGTCATGTCGGAACGGGTCCAGCCGGGAAGGATCGCATTGGCGCGGATCTCCCACCGCCCATATTCGACGGCAATGCCGCGGATCATGCCGAGCACGGCCGTCTTGGTCGCGGCATAGGCCTGGTTCCTCGGCGCGCCGTGAATGGCGGACACGGAAGAGGTCGCCAGCAGGGATCCGCCCCGGTCGCCGGCGCGGCTGCGCTCCACCATGTGGCGGGCCGCCTCGCGCAGCGTCCAGAACACGCCATCGAGGTTCACCGCCAGCACCCGCCGCCACAGCTCGGTCGGCATCGTGTCGAAGGATTCGGCCGCACCGCCCATTCCGGCGTTGGCTGCCACGAAATCGAGCCGGCCCATCGCGGCAACCGCGTCCGCCACGCCTGCCACCACCTGCGCCTCATCCGCGACATCCACGGCGGCCACCATCACGCGCTTGCCGTGCTGCTTCAGCTTCGCCTCGGCCGCAGCGTTCTTCTCGGC
>JBDNCK010000255.1:0-3511 GCA_046719675.1 Sphingomonadaceae bacterium
TCGATTCTTGAAGCAGCCTTCGTGGAGGAACCGGAAGTCCGGATCCGCCCGGAAACCCTCAACGCCCTCGTCGCCGAGCTGCGCTCCGAGGCAGCCGCGGCGCAGTTCGATCGCGATGCCGAGTGCCTGGCACGCTCCATCTACTGGGAAGCCAAGGGCGAGACGCTCGAGGGCCAGCTCGCGGTTGCCGAAGTCATCCTGAACCGCGTGGAAGACCGCCGCTTCGGCGAAAATGTCTGCGCGGTGGTCACGGCGCCCGGCCAGTTCTCCTTCGTGCGCGGCGGCGAGATCCCCGCGCCGCGCAACCGCGCCGCCTATGCAACGGCGCGCGCCATCGCGCTCATCGCGATGGAGGAACACTGGAGCCCGGTGGTGGGCGAAGCCACCCATTTCCACGCGCGCTATGTGAACCCCGGCTGGCGCCTCAAGCGCGTGGCGCAGGTCGGCAACCACATCTTCTACCGCTAGCGTCGTGCGGGCAGCGAAGGCGCTCCGCCGACGCTGCCTGCCCTCGCCCCTCAGCGCACGCCCGCCCACCACATGATGCCGCCGGTCGCGCGCGGCCAGCCATAGCCGTTCACCCACACCACATCGATGTCCCCGGGCCGCTGCGCGATCCCCTCGGCAAGGATCGCCCTGCCTTCCTCGACCATCGGGTCGAGCAGGCGATGCAGCATCTCATCGGCGGACAGCGGGCGGGGGCTGCCGCCCTTCTCGGCCACGAAGGCGCGGATCAGCTGCTCCACCACGGGCGACGGCGTGCGCCGGCGCTCGGCGTCATAGTCATAGAAGCCCGCGCCTGTCTTCTGCCCGCGCCGCCCCATCTCGCACAGCCGGTCCCGGAGCGTCTCGCCGCGCGAAGTCTCCGCGTTCCAGCCGATGTCGAGCCCGGCCAGGTCGCTCATCTGGAAGGGCCCCATCGGAAAGCCGAAGTCGGTGAGCACCCGGTCTACGTCCCAGGGCATCGCGCCTTCCAGCAGCAGGGCGTTTGCCGCCTGCTGCCGCCGGCTCAGCATCCGGTTCCCGATGAAGCCGGGGCACACGCCCGCCACCACCGGCACCTTGCCCGTCTTCACGCCCACCTCGATCGCCGTCTTCAGCACGTCGGGCGCCGTCTTCGCGCCGCGCACGATCTCCAGCAGCTTCATGACATTGGCCGGCGAGAAATAGTGCATCCCCAGCACATCCTCGGGCCGCGCGGTGGCGCCGGCAATTTCGTTCACGTCGAGATAGCTGGTGTTGGACGCCAGGATGGCACCCGGCTTCACCAGCCGGTCGAGCTCGGCGAAGACCTGCTTCTTCAGCTCCATGTTCTCGAACACCGCCTCGATCACGAGATCGCAGTCGGCCAGCGCCGCAAGGTCGAGCGCCGGCGTCAGGCATCCCATCCGCTGCTCCACCTGCTCGGCCGTCAGCTTGCCGCGCGCGGCCGAGCGCTCATAATTGTTGCGCATCACCCGCACGCCGCGCGTGAGCGCCGCTTCCGCCCGCTCGACGATCGTGACCGGAACCCCGATGTTGAGGAAGTTCATGGCAATGCCGCCGCCCATGGTGCCGGCGCCCACCACACCCACGCGCGCCACGGGCCGCGGCGTCACGTCCGGCCCGATGCCCTCCACCTCCAGCGCCTTCGTCTCGGCCTCCGCGATATGCCGCAGCGCGTCCTCGCTCATCTTTTCCTCCCCTCCCGCGCACCCTAAATGGGGCATCAAGGAGATCCCTCGACCATGGACGCACGCGCCGCGCAAGACCTTCGGGGTCTCGACCTTCGTTCCGAGATCGACCGGCTGCGCAAGACCCGCAACGCCGTCATCCTCGCCCATTATTACCAGACGCCCGAGCTCCAGGATCTCGCCGACTTCGTGGGCGACAGCCTCGAACTCTCGCGCAAGGCCGCCGGAACCCCGGCTGACGTCATCGCCTTTTGCGGCGTGCGCTTCATGGCCGAGGTCGCCAAGATCCTGTCGCCGGGCAAGATCGTCGTCCTTCCCGACATGGAGGCCGGCTGCAGCCTGGAAGACAGCTGCCCTCCGGACGAATTCGCGGCCTTCCGCCGCGCCCACCCCGATCATCTGAGCCTCACCTACATCAACTGCTCGGCGGCGGTGAAAGCCCATTCCGACATCATCGTCACCTCGTCATCGGCCGAGAAGATCATCAGCGCGCTGCCAGCCGACCAGAAGATCCTCTTCGCCCCCGACAAGCATCTGGGCGCCTGGCTTGCCCGCAGGACGGGGCGCGACATGCTCCTGTGGGACGGCACCTGCATCGTCCACGAGGCCTTCTCCGAGACCGAGCTCCTGAAGCTCAAGGCCCTCCACCCGCAAGCGCCTGTGGCCGCCCACCCCGAATGCCCGGCCCACATCCTCGATCATGCCGACATGGTCGGCTCGACGTCGGCCATCCTCAAGTTCGCGCTCGAAAGCCCCAGCAGCACGATCATCGTCGCAACCGAACCCCACATCATCCACCAGATGCAGAAGGCAGCCCCGGCCAAGACCTTCATCGGGGCCCCCGGCGCCGACGGCAAGTGCAGCTGCAACATGTGCCCCTACATGGCCTTGAACACGCTGGAAAAGCTCTATCTCGCGCTGCGCGACCTCGAACCCCGCATCGAGATTGACGAGGATCTGCGCCTGCGCGCCCTCCTGCCCCTCAACCGCATGCTCGCGATTGCCTCGGGCGCCGCCACCGACCTGACGCCCGCCCAGACCAACCCGCCCGTCACCGGCGACTGAGGGCACGCCCGGCCGCGCCCGCGCGGCAATCCCCGGTTCAGCATGGGGCTGCAAGGAACCCGGGATCGGCGCCACAAGGTTCCGTCCAGTCAACTTCACCTGCGCGCCAGTGATGGCGTGCAATGGCAGGATTGACTCTGGCGGTCGCCGAGTGACGCAACCAACAGGCACAGGAAAACGCGAACATGAAACATGTCCATTGGGCTGCTGCAGCCGCTCTTCTCCTTGGCATTCCTGCTGCGGCACCCGCCGATGCTGGTCCCTGGGTCGCCGGCGTCATCGGCCTTGATCGCATCTCGATCGAGGACGAGGGCCGTACCGGCTTCCTCTATGGCATCCAGGGCGGCTATGATGTCGACATCGTGCCGGTCTTCTTCCTCGGCCTGCAGGCCGGAATCCACGGCGCCACCACGGGCGTGACCGAGTCCGGCCTGCGCGCCGAAAGCGGCCGCGACATCGAGGTGCTCGGCCGCTTCGGCGGGCGGATCGGCCCGGCAACCCGCGTCTACGGCCTTGCCGGTTACGCCAATGCGCGGCTCAACCTGCGCAGCCAGGGCCTTGTCGCCAGCACCGGCTTCGATGGCTTCCGGGTCGGCGCCGGCCTTGAACAGTCCTTCGGCCCGCTCTTTGCCAAGGCGGAATATCGCTACACCGGCTTCAGCGGGCGCGACATCTTCGATGTCCGGCTCGATGGCCCCGATCGCCACCAGTTCCTGACCGGAGTCGGCCTTCGCTTCTGAGGCAGCGCGCGGCCCGGCGCCACCCCGGGCCGC
>JBDNCK010000025.1:0-11961 GCA_046719675.1 Sphingomonadaceae bacterium
GGCCTCTTCGCCCACCAGCGTCCGAACGCCGATCACCACCAGCAGGGCGGCAAACAGCCCGAGGGTGGCGGTGGTCTGGATGAAGCTGGTGAAGAAGCCGCGCTTGTTGTTGGGGGCATGCTCGGCCACATAGGTGGCAGCGCCGCCATATTCGCCCCCAAGGGCGAGGCCCTGCAGCATGCGCAGCACCACGAGGATGATGGGCGCCGCCACCCCGATGCTGGCATAGTTGGGCAGGATGCCGACCGTGAAGGTGGCAAACCCCATCAGCCCCATGGTGACGAGGAAGGTGTATTTGCGGCCCACCATGTCGCCGAGCCGCCCGAACACCAGGGCGCCGAACGGCCGGACCGCAAAGCCGGCGGCAAATGCCCCCAGCGCAAGAATGAAGCCCGTGGTCTCATTCACCCCCGAGAAAAACTGCGCCGAGATGATGATCGCCAGCAGCCCATAGAGGTAAAAGTCATACCATTCGAAGATCGTCCCCAGGGACGATGCAATGATGACCTTGCGTTCGCTCTGTGTCGGTTCGTGATGCTTGGGCAGCGTTCCTACGTCATCGACGGTGGCTGGAGTGGCTGTTGGTGGCATGGCAGGTCTCCCACGGGTTGCAGTCTTCCTTCGTCAAAAACTGTATTTCGAAACGAACTCGACGCGGTCGAGCCGGCCGACCTCGCCAGACGCCACCTCGCGCTGGCCGTGGCGCAGCTCCAGCCCCAGGTCCCAGCCCGTGAAGGGCGTCACGAAGATGTTGCCGGCAACGCTCCACGTGCTCTTGTTGGCAAGGTCGGGCAGCATGACATCGGGATAGTCGACCCGCTGGAACGCCCCCATGAAGGTGGAGCGCCAGCGCCTCGACCAGCCGATCCGCAGCGCGGCAAAGCCGGCCAGCAGGTCCACCGTGTGGACGCGGCCGTCGGCGATCACGCCATCGGGCGCGAAGTTGAGCCCGACATAATGACCGATGCCGCTGCCGCCGGTGAGCATGAACCGGAAATCGTGCCGCAGATCCCTGCCGAACGGGATGCGCCCCGCCGCCGACAGGCCCCAGCCGATGGTGCTGTCCTTGGCGTCGCCATTGTTGATGCTGACGTCCGTGACGATGCCGGCCAGCGACCATTGCGCCTTGCCGGCCTGCCCGGCCAGCTTTGCCACCACGTCCGGCACCGTCGCGTCGTCGCTTTCCTTCAGCGCGGCCGACGTCGGGGTGATGAAGGACGTGATGGGGTTCTCCAGCGCGACCGACAGCCTGGTCTTGCCGGCAAGCCCGGTGGTCCAGCGGATCACCGGCTGGCGCACGAACACGGTGCCCTCGATCGGCCCCACGAAATCAACCGCCTCCGGCAGGGCCGCGACATTCTGGAAGGTGGTCCAGTCCTGGCCGATCACCAGCCCGCGCCACGACACGCGGGCGTGGCGAAGCGACAGGTTGTAGCCGTTGGTGGTCCGCGCCGTCCCCTGCAGGCCGGGGGCGATCTGGAAATCGGCTTCCACATAGCCGACCACCGGGTCGCCTGCGACGTCGGCGGTCCCCGACGCCCAGATCCGTGTCTGCTTGGCATGGGCATCGACGGTGGTGCTGCGCTGGCCGCCCACCGGGATCTGCTGCGGAATGTAGAAGTCCCGAATGAAGGCGCCGGGTGCCGGCGTGCCATTGCGATAGATGGAATAGGCGGACCAGAGCACCACGGTGCTGCCGATGCGGAAGGTGGAGCGGCCCATCCGGAACCCTTCACGGCTCTCCTGCTGTGCCAGCCGGTCCTCTATGGCGGCCCAGCGGCCCTCGCCGATCACCAGCAGGTCGGCGGTCTTGCTGCCGGCGGACTCCGCGATCGCAGGCGCTGGTGCCGCCTCCGCCATCGCAGGCGCCGGAGCCGCCTCCGCCATCGCCGGGACGGGCGCCGCAGCGCCAGTTTCCCCGCCAGCCGCTGCCGGCGGCGCCGAGGCCCTGGCCGCCGCCAGATCCGCCTTCAGGCTTTCGACGGCCGCCTCGAGCATCCGTAGCCGCTCTTCCAGCTCGGCCTCCCGGCCACGGGGCGTGTCCTGGGCCATGGCGCCGCCACTGCACAGAAGCGCCGCGCTGCCCAAAACGGTCAGGGCAAGGCTGTGCATGGTCGTCACGTGGCGCATCCTCCCTCTCGTCCGAACCCGGGGCGGCGCCATCGTCTCGTGGTGCTCACCGCGGATTGCAGCAGCATCCTGAGGGCCTTGCGAACGCGCGACCAGCTCGACCTAGGTCGTGTTCGACCTTGGTCGGGGGCGGCGCTCCGACCTAGGTCATGGCTGGCGCCCGGGCGTCCGTGGCGCTAGTTTTCCGCCTGGTGAGGGACAGTGGCATCCAGTCTCCCGGTGCCGCCTTGGCAATCGGAGGGCATGACCGGGTGCCAGGCATGGCCTGGGAGAGGATCGATGGCAGAGACAGTGCACCCGGTGCCCGATGGCTGGGCGAACAGCGCCCGCGTGAACCGCGACCGATACCAGACGCTCTACCGGGAGTCGCTCGACCATCCGGACCGGTTCTGGCAGCGGGAGGCGCAGCGGCTGCAATGGATGAAACCCTTCACCGAAGTATCCCGGTGCAGCTTCGACGAAGCCGATTTCGGCATCCGCTGGTTCGCCGATGGCGAACTCAATGTGGCAGCCAACTGCCTCGACCGCCATGTCGCTGCCGGCCATGGTGACCGCACCGCCATCATCTGGGAGCCGGACAGCCCGGACACGCCGGGGCGGACGCTCAGCTATGCCGAGCTGCAGGAGGCTGTCTGCCGGCTGGCCAATGGCCTGAAATCGCTGGGGGCTCGGCGCGGTGACCGCATCACCATCTACATGCCGATGATCCCGGAGGCAGCGATCGCGATGCTGGCCTGCGCGCGCATCGGCGCCATCCATTCGGTCGTCTTCGGCGGCTTCTCCCCCGATGCGCTGGCCGGCCGGATCCAGGACTGCGATTCCTCCATCGTGATCACGGCAGACGAAGGCCTGCGCGGTGGCCGCATCGTGCCGCTCAAGGCCAATGTGGATGCCGCGCTCAGGCTCTGCACCTCGGTGCGCCATGTTGTCGTGGTCGCCCGCACCGGCGCTGCCGTTCCCATGGAAGGGGGCCGGGATGTCGCCTACCGGGCGCTGGTCGATGCGCAGTCCCCCCATTGTCCGCCCGAGCCGATGGGCGCGGAGGATCCGCTGTTCATCCTCTACACCTCGGGTTCGACGGGCAAGCCCAAGGGCGTGCTGCACACGTCGGGCGGCTATCTGGTGTGGGCATCGCTCACCCACGAGCTGGTGTTCGATTACCGGCCGGGCCAGATCTACTGGTGCGCGGCCGACATCGGCTGGGTCACCGGTCACAGCTACATCGTCTATGGACCGCTCGCCAATGGTGCGACCACCCTGATGTACGAAGGCGTGCCCAACCATCCCGACCATGGCCGCATGTGGCAGGTGGTGGACAGGCACCAGGTGGAGATTCTCTACACCGCGCCCACCGTCATCCGCGCGCTGATGCGCGAAGGGGACGAATGGGTCACCCGCCACGCGCGGACCTCGCTGAAGCTGCTCGGCAGCGTGGGAGAGCCGATCAACCCCGAAGCCTGGGAATGGTATCACCGCGTGGTGGGCGAGGGCCGCTGCCCGATCGTGGACACCTGGTGGCAGACCGAAACCGGCGGCGCCATGATCACGCCCCTGCCTGGCGCCACGGACCTCAAGCCAGGCTCGGCGACCCTGCCGATGCTGGGCGTCGAGCCGGTGATCGTCGATACCGAGGGCCGGGTGCTGGAGGGCGCCTGCGAAGGCAATCTCTGCATTGCCCGCTCCTGGCCGGGCCAGATGCGTACCGTCTGGGGCGATCATGAACGCTTCTTCCAGACCTATTTCAGCACCTATCCGGGCCGCTATTTCACCGGCGACGGCTGCCGCCGGGACAAGGATGGCTATTTCTGGATCACGGGCCGGGTGGACGATGTCATCAATGTCTCCGGCCACCGGATGGGCACTGCCGAGGTGGAGTCGGCACTCGTTGCCCACGCCAAGGTGGCCGAGGCTGCCGTGGTGGGCATGCCGCACGATCTGAAGGGCCAGGGCATCTACGCCTATGTCACGCTGAACGCCAACGAGGTCGGCGATGCGGCACTCCGCCGTGAGCTGGTGCAGTGGGTGCGCCGCGAAATCGGCCCGATTGCGACACCGGACGTGATCCAGTTCGCCCCCGGCCTGCCGAAAACCCGCAGTGGCAAGATCATGCGCCGAATCCTGCGCAAGATTGCCGAGAACCAGACCGACAGCCTCGGGGACATTTCCACGCTTGCTGACCCGTCCGTAGTGGAGCAGCTGGTCGCCGGCCACTCCCGGTTGACGCAGAAGGCCGCCTGACGCGGGCGCCATGGCCGGACCGGTCATCCTGGTAGCAGACGACCATCCGGCGTTCCGGTTGGCGCTCAGGATGGCGATTGGCCGGGTTGCGCCCGAGGCAATGGTGCTGGAAGCCGCAACGCTGGCGGAAGCGGCTGGCCTGGCGCGCGTGCACGGCGACCTCGCGCTGGTGCTGCTGGACCTCCGGATGCCTGGCGCCGTCGGCGTTTCCGGCGTGGCGCTTATCCGCGCGGAGCAGCCGTCAGTGCCGATTCTCGTCATTTCCGCCGAGGATGGGCCTTCGGTCGCCGATCAGGCGATCGCCTTCGGCGCCTCCGGATTCCTGTCGAAAGGCAGCGATCTTGCCACGATCGAGACTCGCATTGCCGCTGCGCTGTCGGGGCAGACGGCCGACACCGGTGCCGGTCAGCCGACGGCGACTGCCAATTGTCTTGCCGACTCCGGCGGCAGCAGCGATATGGCCAGCCGCGTGGGCATGTTGACCCCCACCCAGTTACGCGTGCTGCACGGGCTGATGGCCGGCAAGCTCAACAAGCAGATTGCCCATGAACTCTCGATCAGCGAGGCCACGGTCAAGGCGCACATGACCCAGCTGATGCGGAAGCTGGGCGTCCACAGCCGCACCCAGGCCGTGCTGGCGGCCCGCTCGCTCGACCTGCAGCCACCGGACTGAGCGGGCCTCAGGCCGTCTGGGCGTCGGTTGCCCGTCGGCTATCCGTGCCCACTGCCGCTTCCGCCGGCGGCAACGGCAGGGACAGGCTGAAGCGGGATCCGCGGCCCGGCACGCTGTCCAGGGTCAGGTCCGCGCCAAGCAACCGGCTGATTCGCTGCGCCAGCGCCAGACCCAGCCCTGCGCCCGGCTGACCGGCGGTTTCTTCCAGCCGCTCGAACTCCTGAAAGATGCGCTTCTGATCGGCCGGGGCGATGCCGGGGCCGCTGTCCGCCACCGCGAACACCAGCCTTCCCGCCCGCCTGCGGGCAGTCAGCAGCACCGCGCCGGACGCCGTGTAGCGCACGGCGTTCGAGAGCAGATTCTGCAGCACCGATCGCAGCAGCCCCCGGTCGGTGACCAGCTCGGCATCAGCGGCCAGGGCCCGGAAGCGCAGGCCCTTGGCGGCTGCCATCACGCCGAATTCGGCTGCCAGCTCGTCCACCAGCACGGCGGCATCGAAGCGCGTCGGCACGGGCTGGATGCCACCTGCATCCAGCCGCGCGACATCCAGCAGTGTCTTGAGCAGGCTTTCCGCCGATGCGATTGCGCGGGCGGCGTGACCAGCGAGGCCCGCGGCAGCATCGTCCCCCTCGGCCTGGATGGCCTCGCAGAACAGGCGGGCTGCATGCAGCGGCTGCTGCAGGTCGTGGCTTGCAGCCGCCAGAAACCGGGTCTTGTCGCGCGTGGCGGCTTCCGCCCGTGCGGTTTCTGCCCTGAGCGCCCGGTTCGCCGCTGCCAGATCGGCGGTGCGCTCGGCCACGCGCCTT
Organism: Sphingomonadaceae bacterium; assembly: GCA_046719675.1. Taxonomy (GTDB): domain Bacteria; phylum Pseudomonadota; class Alphaproteobacteria; order Sphingomonadales; family Sphingomonadaceae; genus Thermaurantiacus. Next base: position 5,848 of record JBDNCK010000025.1, read on the forward strand.
GCCAGTTCGGCTTCGCGCGCCTTTTCCGCGGTGATGTCGGCAAAGCTCATGACATAGCCGCCCCCGGGCATGGGCGACCCCACCGTCTTGATCCACCGGCCATCGGGGCGATGCCGCTCGAAACTGTGCGGACGGCCGCGCTTCAGATGCCACAGCCGGCGCTCGATATGCGCCTCCACCTCGCCCGGACCGCATTCGCCGCGCAGGGCATTGTGGCGGATGAGCTCGGCGATCGGCCGGCCCATCTCCACCATGCCCGGAGGATAGTTGAACAGTTCCAGATAGCGGCGGTTCCAGGCCACCAGCCGCAGGTTCTGGTCAACCACGGACACACCCGAATCGATTGTCTCGAGCGTCGCGCTCAGAAGCGCTCGGGAAAACTGGACGGACTGGCCCGACTGGTCGAGCAACCGCACCACGTCGGCCACGGCCATCGTCTCGCCGGCCAGCGCCGAGGAAATGATCATCCGGGCCGATGGCGCCCCGATCACGTCGGCAATCAGCCGCTCTGCCACGCGCGCCGCCTCGGTCGGCCCGGTTGCAGCCTCGAAGGCGGCGGCCGCTTCCGCGTCGCCGACGAAGCGCGCTGCCAGCGCCCGCAGCACCGCCACATCATCCTGCCGCAGGGCCTGCGCTCCCGGCGCGGCGGCACTGCCGTGCGCGCGGGCCGAACCCACCGCAGCCAGGAGCAGCAGGACGATGATGTTGACCCCAAGGCTCCACAGCGCGCCATGGGTCAGCGGATCGCCTGCCGTCCAGCCGAACAGCGCAACGGGATCGAGGACGCCCCCGCTGGCCTGTCGCGCCGCCGACAGGAAAGCCTCCCCACCGATTGACGGCAGAAACAGCGTGTAGCCCCAGACCAGGGCACCAGCCAGCATGGCCGCCCGCGCCGCCCTGGCATTGCTGAGCCCGAAGGCCATGGTTGCAACAAGCGCCGGGAAGAATTGCGCGACGCCGGCAAAGGCGATCAGACCGAAATTGGCCAGCCGGGGGCCGCTGCCAGCCACCTGGTCATACAGGAAGGCCGCGGCAAGGATGGCGGCAATCGCCACGCGGCGGATGCCGCGCATGGTCACGCTCAGGTCCGACGCGGCTCTTGCTCTTGCCGAGCGAAGGAACAGCGGGGCCGCCAGGTCGTTGGAGATCATGGTGGACAGTGCCAGGGTTTCGGCAATCACCATGGCCGTGGCCGCCGACAGGCCGCCGGCAAAGGCCAGCAGCGCCAGCAGCTCCCGGCCTTCGGCCAGCGGCAGGGCAAGCACAAACAGATCTGGAGGCGTGCCGGCCGGCAACAGGGACATGCCTGCCAGCACCAGCGGCAGCACCATCAGCGACACCAGCGCCAGATAGAGAATGAAGGGGCCGCGCGCCCGCTCCACCGAATCCCGCTGCGGTGCTTCCACGAACGTGACCATGAACTGGCGCGGCAGGCAGATGATGGCGATCCCGGCCAGCAGCGTCTGCACCACAAAGCTGCCGCCAGGCGCGCCGGCAAACTGGTCCGACAGCGCAATGATGCTGGCATCGCGCAGGGCGGGCGGCGCTTCCGACACGGCCAGGAAGGCGAACAGTCCGAGCACCATGAAGGCGAACAGCTTGATGAGGCTTTCCACGGCGATGGACGCGATCACCCCGCTGTTGCGGCCAGCCACGACGAGCCGACGGGCACCGAAGGCGATCGCAAACGCGGCCAGCAGCACGGCGACACCGCCGGCAATCAGCGGCGACGCGGCAACGCCGGCCAGCAGGCCGAAACTGGCCGCAACCGCCCGAAGCTGCAGGCCGATGTAGGGAATGGAGGCGACCAGGGCGGTCGTGGCCACCACCGCCGCCACGCCGCGGTCGCTGCCATAACAGCGGGCCAGAAAATCCGATACCGAGGTCGCCCGGACATCGGCCGTTCTGCGCAGCAGACGGCCAAGAAATCGCGGCAGCAGCAGGAACACGAGCGCCGGGCCAAGATAGATGGCGAGATAGGGCCAGCCATCCGTTGCTGCCGTGCCGACCCCGCCATAGAAGGTCCAGCTGGAGAAATAGACCGCAAGGCTCAGCGGATAGGCAAGCGCTGCTCCCCGCGCGCTGAGCCCTCGCAGCTCGACCCGATGGGCGACTGCGAACAGCAGGCCCAGGATGGCGAGCGTCATCGCCAGCGGCCCGATCATTTGCGGCAGCGCGGTGCCCGTCATTCAAGACGCCTCGGCAACGCTGTCCCGCCGGCCGCCCTGGGCTGCCGCAACCTGCCGCAAAGCATCGCCAAGCGCGACCATGCCCGCGCCGTCCCTGGACTGGCCATTCTCCCTCTCCCGCCCGAAAGATTGCATCAAAGCCACGACGCCGACAAGCCAACCCATTGTCACCGGGCCGGATTGGGGCCACCGGCGGCAGCCTTCACATGCGATGCCCGGCAATCCAGCCCAGATGCTCTGCCACCAGCCTCCCGGACCCGGGCCAGGCGGAAAACGCCACACGCAGCGGTCCAAGGTTGGGTCGCAGTGCACGAACCGGACCCTTCCAGCTGAAAACAGTCCAAGATGCGGGAGGCAGGTCCGTTCCGGGCTGCCCAGCTTCAGCCTTTCTGATGCAGCGCCAGTCTTTCAGGCGGCCGAACAGGATCTCGATCCTGTGGCGCGGGCGGTACAGCACCGGATCGTGCGGGATGGCGATCTTGCGGTTGGATCCGGCAGGGATGCAGGCGGCGATGCCACGCCTGGCCAGCGCCTGGCGGAAGCCGTTGCCGTCATTGCCATTGTCGGCGATCAGCTCCTTGGCGGGTGGCAAGGCATTGCGCAGCAACGCGGCTCCGCGATCATCGCTGGCCTGGCCTTCGGTAAGCGGCATGACCACCGGCCTGCCCTGGCCATCGGTGCCTGCGTGCAGCTTGGAGTTCAGGCCGCCTTTGGTGCGGCCGATAGGTCGGGGAAGAGCCCCTTTTTGAGCAGGCTGGCCGCCCGTACACCCCGCCAGCCCAGGCCGTTCTGCAGCACGTAGATGATCCCCGAAATCACACGCCGATCATCAACCCGTGGCACGCCATGAGAAAGCAGGAAAAACGGCTCTATCCGCTGCATCTGCGCTTCGCTCAGCAACCACGCATCCGACATCGGCGAGACCTCCAGGACGCCACCATTGACGCAATGCAATGACGCTCATGCAGGCGATGCCATGGGTCCTGAGCCTAGAGATCCCCGCGGGCGGCGGGCGGCAGGAAGCTCTCGAAATCATTGTCCCAGACGAAGTTGGTGAAGCTCATGCCGATGGTCATCGAAAGGCCTTCGACATGGTGCCACCAGCCGACGGGGATGAAGAGGATCTCGCCAGGGCCGATGGTGACGGTGAAGGTTTCGGGCCCCTGTGCGGGACGCGCCTCCTGCCCGAAGCGGCTGAAGCAGTGGCGGTGGTTCTGCATGGCAGGGGTTGCGTGCGGCGCCGCCAGCGTGACGCGCTTCTCGCCTGCCAGCTGCAGCAGGAAATTCTGCGTGAGGTCATGGTGCCAGGGCGTGATCGTGCCCCTGGGGCCCATCCAGAAGAAGCCGTCGCCCATCCGGTTCTTCGCCAGGAAGCCGGGAACCGGCCCGATCTCGTCCCACAGGCGGGCGAGCGCCTTGCGGTTCACGCTGCCGTTGTTGGCCGTCACGTAGAAATCATTGGTGGTCCGGTCTTCGGCCAGCAGGTCGAGGAGCTGCTGCCAGGGCATGCGGGTGCGATGCTCGGGCGAGCGGATCTCGAAGTCGGGATCGCTTTCGCGCGCGGTCTGCACTTCGACGTCCGGGTTTCCGAAGCTGCGGAAATGGTCGAGCGACCAGAGCTGCCGCGCGGGCCAGTGGTCGACAAGCCCGGTCAGCACGCATGGCCGCAACAGGCACCAGTGTTCGCGGAAGAAGTGTTCCGGGTCAGGCGCATGCAGGCGGGGCACGTCGCGACTGGCCTGCGCTTCGAGCTTCGCCCGGCAGGCAAGCAGCCAGTCCCGCTTGGCAAGGCGCGCTTTCAGCACCGCGATTTCGCGCAGCTGCGCCTCCTCGAGCGCGGCGGCAGCCGGCCGGATGCCCAGCGCCCGCAGCGGATCGTCGGGACGGAAGGTCTGGGGCTTCAGCATCTCAGAGCTGGCCGTAGGGCAGACTGAAGGTGTCGCACGCGTCCGGGTTGCCGGCGCGAAAGCCCGTCGTCAGCCAGCGGACCCGCTGCTCGGCCGTCCCGTGCGTGAAGGCATCCGGCACGACGCGCCGGCCTGCCGCCCGCATCAGCGTGTCGTCGCCGATCGCCTGGGCGGCGCGCACGCCCTGTTCGAACTCGCCCTCGTCCAGAAGCGCGCGATTGCGCGAGGCCCACACCCCGGCATAGCAGTCGGCCTGCAGCTCGACCCGCACCTGCAGCTGGTTCTGCTCTGCCTTGCTTCGGGACCGCTGCTGGATCTGCTGCACCTGGCCGAGGACGCCGGTCACATTCTGCACATGGTGGCCCACTTCGTGGGCAATCACATAGGCAGCGGCAAATTCGCCCGGTGCCCCGAACTGTCGCGCCAGCTGGTCGAAGAAGGCGGTGTCGAGATAGACCCGGCGATCCGCCGGGCAATAGAAGGGGCCGGAGGCAGACGAGGCATTGCCGCACGCAGAGGCCACGGCGCCCTCGAAGAAGACGAGGATCGGCTCGGGATATCTGGCGCCGCGCTCGGCGAAGATCTGGCCCCATGTGTCTTCCGTCGTCGCCAGCACCTTCGAGACGAACTGGTCGGCCGATCGCACCTTTGCCGGGGTGCCTGCTCCCGGTGCTGCGGGCGACGTCTGCTGGGGGGCGACCATCTGGCCGCCGGGGGCGCCGAGAAACTGGAACGCGAGGAAAATGGCGCCGAGCACCAGCAGGCCGCCGATCCCGAACTTCGAGAGGATGAAGGGCAGGAAGGCACCGATCAGCCCCATTCCGCCGCCGCCCATTCCGCTGCCCATCGGCCGCTGCCCGCGGCGGTTCTCGATGTTCCGGCTTTCGCGCTGATCGTCGAGCCGCATGCGCCCCTCCACCCGCCGTGATTGCGCTCCCGTAGCACCCGAAGGGTGGCAAGGCCAAGCCGCATTGCCCATATCAGGGGCTCCTGCTGCCCCCCAGACGGAGTTTTCGATGCGTCTTCCTGCTCTTGCCCTTGCGTTCCTTCCTGCGGCTGCGCTTGCTGCCCCGCCTGTCGTCAAATGGGAGGTCGCAGCCGAACCGGATGTGCGGGTGGAAACCTTCGCGACCGGCCTTGCGCATCCCTGGAGCCTTGCCTTCCTGCCGGATGGGCGGATGCTGGTGACGGAACGGCCCGGGCGGATGCGTCTCGTCGGCAGGGACGGACGCCTGTCGGCGCCGCTTGCCGGCCTGCCGGCCATTCCCGAGATCGGCCAGGGCGGCCTCATGGATGTCGCGCTCGCCCCGGACTTTGCGACCAGCCGCATCCTCTATTTCTCGCACGCAACCGGGACGAGCGAAGCCAATGCGACGGCGGTTTCGCGCGCGAGGCTGGACGGAAGCCGGCTCCAGGACGTGCAGCAGATCCTGCGCAATCCGCGCAACAAGCGCGGCGGCCAGCATTTCGGCTCGCGCCTCCTGTTCCTGCCCGACAACAGCCTGCTGGTCTCCATCGGGGATGGCGGCAACCCGCCGGTGCAGCTCGACGGGGCAAACATCCGCGACCAGGCGCAGAACGCCACGACCTGGTTCGGCAGCGTGCTGCGCGTGACGGCCGACGGGAAGCCGGCAGCCGGCAACCCCGGCAAGGGCTGGGACCCCAATGTCTGGACGATCGGCCACCGCAACATCCAGGGCCTCGCGCGCGACCCGAAGACGGGCACCATCTGGTCCACCGAACATGGCGCGCGCGGCGGCGACGAACTCAACCGCATGACGGCAGGCGCCAACTATGGCTGGCCCGTCGTCACCTACAGCGTTGAATATTCCGGGCGCACCATCACGAACGAGCGGTCGCGGCCGGGCATGACGGACCCGGTCTCGGTCTGGACACCCTCCACGGCGGCCTCGGGCCTTGCCGTCTATCGCGGATCGGTGCTGGGCAGCCTTGATGGCGCGCTGCTTGCCGGGGGGCTCATGAGCCAGGATGTGCGGGTGATCCGGATCGGGGCGGAC
>JBDNCK010000256.1:0-3503 GCA_046719675.1 Sphingomonadaceae bacterium
AGGCGGGCGGCCCCCGTCACGATCCCCTGCCGGTAATGCAGCACGAGAAACCCGATTCCGAGTCCGAGTGCCACGCCGAGTGCGCCGATCAGCGTCCCCACCGTCATGAACACCCGCATCATCGCCCCGCGCGAGGCACCCATGGTGCGCAGGATGGCAATGTCGCGGGTCTTCGCCCGCACCAGCATGATGAGCGAGGAGAGGATGTTGAACACGGCCACGAGGATGATGATCGAAAGCACCCAGAACATGACGGTGCGCTCGACGACCAGCGCCTCGAAGAGGGCCGCGTTCATCTGCCGCCAGTCCAGGATGCGCGCGCTGCCAGACAGCCGGTCCGCAAGCGGGGCCAGGATGTCCTGCACCCGGTCGGGATTGGCCGTCGTGATCTCCACCATCCCCACCGCATCGCCCAGCTGCAGCAGGGTCTGCGCCTGTGGCAGCGGCATCACCACGAAGGCCTTGTCGAAGTCGTAGATGCCCACCTCGAAGATCGCCGCGACGTCATAGGAGACAATCCGCGGCACGGTGCCAAAAGGGGTTACCTGCCCGTCGGGGGAGACGAGGCTCACCGTGTCGCCCACCCGCACCCCGAGAGTCTCCGCCAGCCTTGCGCCGATGGCAACGCGGGTCTCGTCGTCGGCCAGCCGGTCGAGCGAGCCGGCAACCACATTGCCGGCGATCACCGGGTTGGCACGAATGTCCGACAGGCGCATGCCGCGCACCAGCGCTCCTTCCACGCGCGACCGCGCCGAGACCATCAGCGGCTGCTCGATGATGGGCGTGGCCGAAACCACCCCGCGCGTGGCGCGGGCGTCCGCGAGCACCCGCTCCCAGTTGTCGAGCCGCCCGCCATAGCCCTGCGCGATGGCATGGCCATTCAGCCCCTGCATCCGGTCGAAGAGTTCGGCGCGAAAGCCGTTCATCACGCTCATGACCGCGATGAGCGCAGCAACGCCAAGCGCGACTGCCACCAGCGAAATGCCGGCCACCAGGAAGATGAAGCGCTCCCCCTGGCCGGGCAGCAGATAGCGGCGGGCAATGAACCGCTCGTAGCGGGCAATCATCGGGCCAGCCGCGCGACTGCCGACTCGAAGCTCAGTTCCTGCTTCTCGCCCGTCCGCCGGCACTTGAGCTCGACGGTGCCCGAGGCCAGCCCCTTCGGGCCCACTGTCAGCACGAACGGCAGCCCGATCAGATCCATCGTCGCGAACTTCTCGCCCGGCCGGGCATCCCGCTCGTCATGCAGGAGGCTGATCCCCACCGCCTCCAGCCTGGTTTCGAGATTGACGCATGCAGCCATCACGTCGGCATCATCGGGCCGAAGGTTCACCAGCCCGACGTCGAAGGGCGCAACCGATTCCGGCCAGATGATTCCCTGCGCGTCGTGGCTTGCCTCGATGATGGCACCCACCAGGCGCGACACGCCAATGCCATAGCTGCCGCACAGCGGCGTCACCATGGACCCGTCGGCTGCCTGCACCTGCATGCCCATGGCCTCGGTGTATTTCGTTCCGAAGAAGAAGATGTGGCCCACCTCGATCCCGCGCCGCTTCGCCAGCCGGTCCGCCGGCACCGGGCAGTCCGTCACCTTCGCATGTTCCTCGGCCTCCATGGCATAGAGGCCGCGCAGACGCTCGGGCGCGGCCGGGTCGGCCAGATCCACGGCATCGAGCGCTGCATCGTAGAAGATCTCGCTCTCCCCCGTGTCGGCCAGGATATGGAACTCGTGGGAGAGATCGCCCCCGATCGGGCCGGTGGGCGCGCGCACCGGCACCGCGCGCAGGCCAAGTGCGGCAAATGTCCTGAGATAGGCGGTGAACATCGCATCATAGCTGGCGCGCCCGCCGGCCTCGTCCATGTCGAAGCTGTAGGCGTCCTTCATCAGGAACTCGCGGCCGCGCATCACCCCGAAGCGCGGGCGCACCTCGTCGCGGAATTTCCACTGGATATGGTAAAGCGTGCGCGGCAGGTCGCGATAGCTTCGCACGCAGTCGCGGAAGATGGCGGTCACCATCTCCTCGTTGGTCGGCCCGTAGAGCATCTCGCGCCCGTGCCGGTCGGCAATGCGCAGCATCTCCGGGCCATAGGCGTCGTAGCGCCCCGATTCGCGCCACAGGTCGGCGGGCTGGATGGTCGGCATCAGCATCTCGAGAGCGCCGGCGCGGTCCTGCTCGCGGCGGACGATGTCGGCAATCTTCGAGAGCACCCTGAGGCCCAGCGGCAGCCAGGCATAAATGCCGGCTGCCGTCTGGCGGATCAGCCCGGCGCGCAGCATCAGCTGATGCGAGACAATCTCGGCACCGGCAGGCGTTTCCCTGGAGACAGGCAGCAGATATCGGGACGCGCGCATCGCACCTCTTCGGGGGGTTGGGGAGTTCGGTGGCGCCGGGTAGCGAAGCTGTGGCGGCCCCGCAACAGCAGCCTGCGAAATCCGGGAAGGACATGTCGCTTCCATGACAAGCGGCGCCGACAGGCGTATGAGGCCCGTCCTGACTTCCATTCAGGCCGGACGACAACGGTCGGGGTTCAGGGACGAGGGCGCCGGACAATCATCCGGCGCCCTTTTTTGCATGTCTGGCATTCCGCCCCCCGAGCACGCGTCCCCGCGCCGGGCCGGGCTGACGCCCTGCGCCAATCCGCCGCCCGGCCGTTCAGACTCCTGAAACCAGCTTGCAATATCGGCCTGTTAGTTTCTCAATGTTCAGGGAAATTTCCTTCCAGAAGGGGGAAGGAGATGAGCATGCGATCAGTCGTTTTGCGAACTTTTGTGTGGCTTGCGGCGGCCGCCGCGATCACCTCCCCGGCTGCTGCCAACCGCTGCTTCGACAGCCAGACCATGGAAGCCCTGCGCCTGCGCGATCTTCAGGCGATGCTGAATGTCGGCGCGCTGCGGTGCCGCGGATCCGACCCGTCGATTGCCGGCGCCTACAACCGCTTCATCGAGCGCTCGCGCGACCGGCTGCTGCGCGGCGAGGAGCTTCTCATCCGGCACTTCGACCAGGGCAGCGGCCGCGCCGAGTATGACCGGTTCACCTCCCAGATCTCCAACCGGCATTCCGAGGCCATGGAGGCCCCCGGGCGCTGCCATGTCATCAAGCGGATGCTGGTGGCCGACGAGGATTCGCGCGGGGCCTTCTTCGAATCGGTCGCAGCGCTCCCGATGATAGATCTTGGCGTTGGCGAGCCGTGCGAGACCCGCCGCCGCTCGACGATTGCCACCGGCTCCTCGCCCTTCGAGCGGATCCCCGAATAGGGGCAAGGACAGCCCCGGCGATCGCTGCTGGTGCGGCGGGCCCGTCTCGGGCCCGGAAGCCGGCTACACCAGCCGGCTGTGCCGGACTGCAGCCTCGATGAAGCTCGCGAACAGCGGGTGGGGTGCGAAGGGCTTCGACTTGAGTTCCGGGTGGAACTGCACGCCGACAAACCAGGGGTGCTCCGGCCGCTCGACGATCTCGGGCAGGGCGCCATCGGGAGACATGCCGGTGAACGCCAGGCCGGTT
>JBDNCK010000257.1:0-3499 GCA_046719675.1 Sphingomonadaceae bacterium
TCGAAGCAGGTCAAGTCAACGGCTTCGATCTTCACCCCCCGTTCGCGGAGGCCCGCGAGAAACTGGGCGACGGCGCGACAGCTTGCTTGCGAACCTGCAGCATAGGGGTCGACAATGTCGAGCCTGCGGACGTTGCTTGCCTGCAGAGGCTCAACGAATAGCGGCCAGGGAACTTCCCCGCCCGGACGCTTCTTGACGCGATCATTGGTGAGGCCAGGCATTGGCGCTGCCTGCGTTTCGACAGGCGCGGACTGCGATGATGGAGACGGGATGGCGGCAGGAGCGACCATCTTTGGTGCGGGCGCGGAGACCGGGGGCGCTTCGACAAGTACCTCGCTCAGCAACTGTTCCGGATCATCCGGGGACTCCGGCTCGATGAGGAGGCCCTGTGCCAGGTCGCGCTTGCGTTTCAGGAGCGCATCGAGCTTCCGGTCAAAGCTCGACTCCCCATAAACGGGATGCTCGGCAATCGGCAGCCAGACGGTCACTTCCCGTTCCTGTCCGATCCGGTAGACTCGGTCGGTCGCCTGGTCCTCCACCGCTGGATTCCACCATCGGGAAAGGTGGATGACGTGATTGGCAGCCGTAAGCGTCAGGCCAACGCCGCCCGCGCGCGGTGACAGGATCATCACGTCGAAGCCAGCCGACCGGGACTGAAACAGGTTGACCAGCTGTTGCCGCCGGTCGCCCGCGACATCGCCCGAAATGCAAGATACCGGGTTGGGCAGGCGAAAGCGCCTGCGAATCTCGACCGCGAGCAAAGGCTGCAGCTCGAGGGACTCGCAGAAGATCAGCGCCTTTTCTCCCTTCTGACGGATCTCCTCGAGGATTTCGAAGGTTGCCTGAAGCCGTGCCGAGCCCGCTTCGAAGCCATCGCCGGGCTGTGGCAGGACCGGCGCCAGGGAGATGGAACGAAGCCGGGCCAGGGTCTGGAGAACGCCTTCGCGGCCACCGCTGCCGCGCAAGAGCAAGGCACGGTTGACGGCGTCTGAATAGGCTTGCGCCTGCGCGGGCGGCATGGGCTTGGCGCGCTCGACCATCCGCTTGCGCGGCAATCCTTGCAGATGATCGGTCTTCATGCGGCGAAGCATGAAGGGTGGCCAGGTGCCGGCAGGCGTCGTCAGGCGCGCATTGAGCTGGCGCAGCTTGTCGAGATCAGCCGCTCCATACTCCTGCTCGAACGCCTTGCTGGTGGAAAGGAAGCTTGGGTGGACAATATCTGCAACCGACCAGAGGTCCTGCAGCCGGTTCTCGACTGGCGTGCCCGTGAGGGCGAGTGCAAAGCGGCATCGCAACGTCTTGGCCGCCCGCGTGACCTGGGCCGCGGGATTCTTGACCCGCTGCGCCTCATCAAATGCCACGACTGCGAAGCCGACCCGGGCGAAGCTCATGTGATAGTCCCTGAGCGTCTCGTAGGTCGTGAGCACTATGCCGGCCGAGCGCCATTCCTCGACCGCAAGGCGCGGCGCTCCGGTGGAAATGTCGGTGCCAGCGCCCGCCCGCATGGATGCGAGGCCCTGGCCATAGGCCTTGACGATGTGGCCCAGCGATCCGGGCAAAAGATGCCGATCAATCTCCTCCTGCCAGTTGGCCAAGAGCCCGGTCGGCGCCACCACGAGGATGGGCATTGCCACTTTTTCGGTCTGCTTCAGCCAGGAGAAGAAGGTCAGCGCCTGCAGGGTCTTGCCCAGGCCCATATCGTCGGCGAGCAGGACGCCAGGTCGATTGGTGTGCCAGGCACTTGCGAGCCATTGGAAGCCTTCGATCTGGTGCGGCTTCAAACTGGTCCGCACCGCTGCCGGCACTTCCGCCGGCGCAGTGGCCAGCATGGACTGGGCGACGAGCGGCGCATATTCGACATCCTCGAAGTTCTCGCGCACGCGAAGGAAGAGCTTTTCGCGCAGGCCTGGCGGGGGTTCGGCGGGCGGATCCGTGCCTTCGCCAGCCTTGGCGGCCTCTTTCTCCACCTCGGCAATGGCTTGAAGCGACTGGAGAACGGCTGGCGTGGCCGGCACAGCCTGGCCGAACAGCGCTGCGCTTGGGCTCCCGGCCTTGATCGCTTCTTCCACAAGGGCAATGGCCTCGTGGGCCTTGCCAAGGGGGATTTCGATGCGCTGCTGGTCGGGCGGATCGCCGATGGCGATCCCGACCTGCTCGGGTAGCCAACTGTTGGGGCGCGGCTTGATCCAGGGGAGCACGGGCTTGCGCCAGGGATCGATGCCGATCACCCGCTCGGAATATTGGGCGGTCTCGATGAAGGCGGTTTCAAAGGCGCCCTCATCCTTGCCGAGCGCTTCTGCCAGGGCCCGCCGGGGCGAGATGGCGAACCGCCGCCGCTCTTCGGCCGGTGCTCGCTGCTTCTCACCCACCACGCGCAGGGCTTCGGCCATCTCCCTATCGATGAAGAGAAGAAGGCCGTCGGGTAGGAGGTAGGAGGATTGCTTTCCCGAACGCCGGCGAAACAGGCGTCGGAAGGCCTCGTCTTGGGCAGGGGTCAGCAGATTGTCTGCCGCTTCGTCTACAGTGGCGCCCTCGGATGCCGCCTCGCCGATCCTGGGCGCGAAGAGGACGGGATCGAAATCAAAGGCGGAACCCGACGAGCCGAGCGACAGAGAGAAATGGGCCGCAAAGGCGATCCGCGTCTCCTGCAACGCGCCGTCGAGGATCGCCCGATCGCTATGGCTCTCCAGCAGCTGCCGAAGTTCGGCGAAGGCAGCCTGCTTTGCGCTGGCATCAGGCGCCGCATTGACGTCGGCTGCCGCCCGAGCGAGCGAAAAGAGTGGCTCGGGCAGGCGAAATTCCCGGCCGTCCATCAGGACCTGCGCCCCGCGCACCGTGGCGTTGACGGCAAGGCCATTTGTGCGTGTCCATCGGCTTTCGATGGCGAAATCGTCCTGGATGATGAGGCCCTTGCCCTTCAGGCTGAGCACAAGCGGCGCCGGTGGCGGCAGACCGATTTCCGCAGCCAGCCTCTGGTCCAACGCTGCCACACGGGCTGCGGGGATCTCGATGCAGTCCGCCCGATCTTGTGCTTCGCCACGCGCAGCGAGATCCAAGAGCTGATAGACGGCCTCGGAGGGGAGAGCATCGATCCATTCCGCAGTGGGCAGAATGCGGCGCGTCGCCTTCCGGAACAGCCCGGAGCCGGCTGAGGCCTGCTGCAGCTGAATCCTGGCATCCCCGGTCGCGGTGAAGCTGGCGAGAAATTCCGTGGTCATGAAAGGGTGGTCATGGCCGGATGCCAGTGAGCCGGTGGATCACCTGGGTGAACTTGTGTTCCCAGCCGGAATGGTGGGCATGCGCCTCCCAAAGGGGGGATGATTGCAGTTCCCGGGCTTGCCGATCGGCGGCCGAGCGCATCGCTTCCGAGTTGCGAAGATATTTGCCATCGTAGCGCGCCTTATAAAGTTCGGGGCGGCGCACGGCATTCATCTGCCAGAAGCAGCAGCTGCCATTGTGCGTCCATTCGCCGATGACGACATTGCCGATCGCCATCAGC
>JBDNCK010000258.1:0-3492 GCA_046719675.1 Sphingomonadaceae bacterium
AGGACCTCACCTATGCCTTCGCACCAGCGGGAGAGGATGCATGAGCGACGTGGCGATCATCGGTGCCGGCATTCACCGCTTCGGCCGCACCGACGGTGTCTCCGGCCTCAAGCAGGGCGTGGCCGCCGCGCGCGCGGCGCTGGCGGACGCCGGCATCGGCTGGCCCGACATCGAGATCGCCTTCGGCGGCTCCTCGGCGGCCGGGAACGCCGACACGATGGTTGCAGACCTCGGCCTGACGGGCCGGCCCTTCATCAATGTGGCAAACGGTTGTGCCACGGGCGGCTCGGCCGTCTATGCCGCGGCCAATGCCATCCGTGCCGGCGAGGCCGATCTTGCGCTTGCAGTGGGCTTCGACAAGCATCCGCGCGGCAGCTTCAACCCGGAACCTGCCGACTGGGGTCTTCCCGACTGGTACGGCGCGACCGGCCTCATGCTCACCACCCAGTTCTTCGCGCTGAAGCTCCGGCGCTACATGGAGATGTTCGGGATCACGCAGCGCACGCTCGGGCTGGTTGCGGAAAAGGCCTTTCACAATGGCGCGCTTGCAGACCATGCCTGGCGGCGCGAGCCGGTCGATCTCGACACCATCCTCAACAGCCAGATGGTGAACGACCCGCTCACCAAGTTCATGTTCTGCTCGCCGGCCGAAGGCGCGGTGGCGCTCGTCCTGGCCTCGGCCCGCAAGGTGCGGGAGCTGGGCGCCACGCCCGTGTGGGTGAAGGCCGCGTGCGTGCGCACGCGCCCACCAGGGAGTTTCGAGGTCTTCTCGCCCTCCCTCGACCTCGAGCGCGGGCCGTCGCCGACGGTTCTCGCCAGCCGCGCCGCCTTCGAGACCGCCGGGATCGGCCCCGGGGATGTCGATGTCGCGCAGCTGCAGGACACGGAGTCCGGCGCGGAGATCATGCACATGGCGGAAAACGGCTTCTGCGCGGATGGCGAGCAGGAACAGTGGCTGGCCGAAGGGCGCACCCGGATCGGCGGCGCGCTGCCGGTCAACACCGATGGCGGCTGCCTTGCCTGCGGCGAGCCGATCGGCGCGTCCGGCCTGCGCCAGGTCTATGAGAATGTGCAGCAGCTGCGCGGCCGCGCCGGCGCCCGGCAGGTGGCCGGCGCTCGGGTCGGCTATTCCCATGTCTATGGCGCGCCCGGGCTTTCGGCCGTGACCATCCTGGCGGCCTGAGCCATGGCGCTGCTGGCAGGCGATGTCGCGCTGGTGTCCGGGGCAGCCGGCGGGATCGGGCTGGCAACGGCCCGGGCCTTCCTCGCCGAGGGTGCGCAGGTCGTGCTCGCCGACATCGATGCCGCGCGGCTGGAGGCAGCCGTCGCACCCCTTGGCGAACAGGCGCTGGGCGTGCTGCTCGATGTCACGCGCCGCGAAAGCTGGAAGCAGGCGATCGCTGCTGCCGTCGCGCGCTTCGGCCTGCTCTCGATCCTTGTCAACAATGCCGGCATCTCGGAGCCGGCCGACATCGAAACGCTTTCGGACGACGCCTGGAGCCGCCACCTCGCCATCAACCTGACCGGCGTGTTCCTGGGCATGCAGGAGGCGGCGCCTGCGCTCAGGGCGAGCGGGCGGCCGTCTGCCATCGTCAATGTCGCCTCGATGCTCTCGCTGCGGCCCGGGGCGCCCTTTGCGGCCTATTGCGCGTCCAAGTCCGGGATGGTCGCGCTCTCGCAGACGGCAGCGCTGCATTTTGCCAACAACCGCATCCCCATCCGCGTGAACACGGTGCACCCCGGCGCCACCTGGACCCCGATGCTCGAGCGCTATGTCGCAATGGGCGAGGACCGCGCGGCAGCCGAAGCCCAGTTCGCCGCCAATCATCCGATGGGCCGCTGCGGCACCGCCGAGGAAGTGGCCGCCGCGATCCTGTTCCTTGCCTCGCCGCAGGCCTCCTTCACGACCGGCGCCCAGCTTCCGGTGGATGGCGGCGGCCACCTGCGGGACAGCTGACATGGCAACCGATGGCCCCATCCAGGTGCATGTCGTGGCAGCGGGCAAGTATCACGACATTGATTTCGCGCGCCTCGAAATCCTGAAGCTGCTCGCCGACGAACCGCGCATCCGCGCCAGCGTCGACAGCGACTACCGCAACACCGGGCGCCTTGCCGAATGTGCGCTGCTCGTCACCTACACCTGCGACCTGATGCCAACCCCGGAGGAGGCCGCTGCCATCCGCTCCTGGCTGGAAGCGGGCGGGCGCTGGCTGGCGCTCCATGGCACCAATTCCATCCTGCGCTTCCTGGAAGATGGCCGCGTGGATTCACCGGCCGAGCGCGACGATGTGATGGACCTGCTCGGCACCCAGTTCGTCGCCCATCCGCCGATCGGCCCCTTCACCGTTCGCGTCGCCCGGCCGGACGACCCGCTGGTTGCCGGAGAGCAGGATTTCGAGGTGGTGGACGAACTCTATCTCTCCCGCACGCTGGGCGAGATCGACATCCTGCTCGACGCGCGCTTCACCGGCGAGGCAACGGGCTTCGTGGAAGCCGACTGGCAGGATGCCGAGGTGCCAATCCTCTACCGCCGCGCCCATGGGAAGGGTGGCGTTCTCTATTTCACCCTCGGGCACTGCCGCGGCCATTATGACGTGGCCGTCTTCACCCCCTTCTGGCCGCATCCCGAGCGCTGCGCCTGGAACTATCCCGTCTATTATCGCTTGCTCCGGCGCTGCCTTGCCTGGGGCATTGGAAGGATTGCCTGATGGACATGGACCTGACGCCCGAGGATCTTGCCTTTCGCGACGAGGTGCGCGCCTTCCTTGCCGAGGCGCTTCCCGAGCATCTGCGCGAGGGCGCGCGCAACACGCCGTCCGTGTTCGTGGAGCCCGACATCGGCGACGAATGGCACAAGACCCTGTTCGCGAAGGGCTGGGTTGCCTACAACTGGCCGAAGGAACATGGCGGCACCGGCTGGGATCCGGTCAAGCGCTACATCTTCGAGCGGGAATGCGCGCTCGCCGATGCCCCGGCGCTTTCCGTGCTCGGGCTGAAGCTGATCGGGCCCGTGCTCTGCCACTATGGCACGCCGGAGCAGCAGGCGCGCTTCCTGCCGGGGATCCTCGCCTGCACCGAGAAATGGTGCCAGGGCTATTCCGAGCCCGGCGCCGGCTCCGACCTTGCCTCGCTCAAGACCCGCGCAGTGAAGACGGGCGACCGCTATGTCCTCAACGGCTCCAAGATCTGGACGACGCACGCCCATTATGCCGACTGGATGTTCTGCCTGGCCCGCACCGATCCGGACGTGAAGCCGCAGGCCGGCATCTCCTTCCTGCTGGTGCCGATGCACCAGCCGGGCATCACCATCCGCCCGATCGTAACCCATGCCGGCGATCATGAAGTGAACCAGGTCTTCCTCGACAATGCCGAGACGGCCGCCGACTGCCTGGTGGGCCTCGAAGGCCAGGGCTGGGAGATCGCCAAGTTCCTGCTCGAGAATGAGCGCGGCGGAAGCTGTGCGGCCCCGCGCCTGCTGGCAGAGATCGCCCG
>JBDNCK010000259.1:0-3489 GCA_046719675.1 Sphingomonadaceae bacterium
CCAGCGCAGGCGCTCGGCCAGCACATCCGGGTCCGTCTCCTCCTCGGAGACCGGTGCCGGAAGCAGCAGCGCGGACTTGAGATAGGCAAGCCAGGCCGCCATCACGAGATAGTCGGCGGCAAGTTCGATCCTGAGCGCGCGCGCCCGCGCGATGAACGCCAGATACTGGTCCACGAGCGGCAGGATGGGGATGGCACGAAGGTCCACCCGGTTCGCGCGTGCCAGCGACAGGAGCAGGTCGAGCGGGCCTTCCCAATGCTCGACCGAGACATTGAGCACGTCCTCGCTGATGCCGAGGCCCATCTCCTCGTTCATGCCACCGTGGCTGCCTCCAGCAGCGAGTCGCGCCGGGCAAGGAGCGTTTCCACGCTGACAACCTCTGCTCCCGCCTCGGCGCCGCGCCAGGGCTGCTCCGCCCAGGCCATGGCTTCCTCCAGCCGACGGCGCGCCGCCTGACCGATCGCGGGAAGCGCGGCTGCCACCTCCGCCATTTCGGCAAGGTCGCCCGAGCAGTGCAGGGCGATGTCGCAGCCGGCCGCCAGCACGCCGAGCGCACGGCCCGCCATGCGGTTCCCGCCCGGCTGGCGGCCAAGTGCCTGCATGCCGAGATCGTCGGACATGAGCAGCCCGTCAAAGCCGATGCGGCCGCGGATGATGTCGCGGATGATGGTGGGCGACAGCGAGGCGCACAGCTCCCTGTCCCAGGCGGTGTAGAGGACATGCGCCGTCATCGCCATGGGCGCATCCGCCAGCCGGATGAAGGGGGCCAGATCGGCTTCCAGTTCGGCTTCGCTCGCCGTCACCACCGGCAGATCGAGATGCGAGTCCGCGGTTGCCCGGCCGTGGCCCGGCACATGCTTGACCACACCGACAACCCCGCCGGCCTGCAGCCCGTCGAGGATGGCCCGGCCAAGGGCTGCCACCTGCAGCGGTTCCTCGCCCAGCGCCCGATCGCCGATGATGGCGTGGCTGCCGGCGACCGGCACATCGACGACGGGAAGACAGTCGACCGTGATGCCAAGGCTGCGCAGCGTCTGGGCGATCGCCTGCGCATTCGCACGCGCCGCCACCATGGCGGTCGCCGGCGCCCTTTCCCAGACGCGGGCGAAGACGGCCTGCGCCGGAAACGCCGGCCACGGCGGCGATGGCAGCCGCGCCACGCGCCCGCCCTCCTGGTCGATCAGGATCGGAAGCCGCGGATTGCCGGCCAGGTCCCTGAGCGATTCCGTCAAGGCCTGCACCTGCGCGGGTGTTTCGATGTTGCGGCGGAACAGGATGTAGCCGGCAGGCGGATGACGGGCGAAGAACGCCCGCTCCGCCTGGGTGAGGCTGGGGCCGGAAAGCCCGAAGAAGGCCGGGATCATCGGGAGAACACGCCAGCCAGGAGGGCGCCTGCCAGCACGACGAGCACGACCCAGGTGCCAAGCGTGCCGGCCACCCGGAAGAGGTTGGGCGCGGGCCGCTCCATGCCGATGGGGTGCAGCAGGTGGGAAACGACCAGGATGGCGCCCAGGGCGGGGGCAAGAGCCCCCGAACCCGCCTGCTGCTCGACCAGCAGCAGGAGGATGAGCGCGATCGGCACATATTCGACGAAGTTGGCGTGCGCCCGGATCCGTGCGAGCAGCAGCGGATTGCCGCCATCGCCGACCGAAACCCCCGCCGAGCGCCGCACGGCGGACACGCGCAGCGACAGGCCAACCAGAATGAGCGCGAGCAAGGCCGCAGTTGTCGAGACGATCGCCAGAACGGTCTCCTTTCCCACATGCGCCGGCACGACAGGCACCGGCAGTCTTGCATCGGCCACCGATTGCATTATGAGGGCGCGCTCGATTCCGCCAGACGGCACTGCCCGATGGCCAAGGCGGTCTCCGCCCCCAGTTTCAGGTTCGAAGAAGGTGCCCAATGGCCGTTCCCAAGCGCAAGACCTCGCCCTCGCGGCGCAACATGCGGCGCAGCCACCATGCGCTCAAGCCCGTGATGACGATGGAGTGCCCCAATTGCGGGGAATTGAAGCTCCCGCATCATGTGTGCCCGGCCTGCGGCTTCTACGACGGCCGCGAAGTGCTCAGCCAGCCCGAGGCCTGAACCTGGCAGAGGCAGCCGTCGCAGCGCCGGCGGTGGCACAGCCATGACGGCAACCCGCCTCATCGCGCTCGACGCCATGGGCGGCGATCATGGCCCGGAAGTCGTCCTGCGCGGCGCGGAGATCGCGCGCGAGCGCTATCCGGATCTCAGGTTCCGCATCTTCGGGCAGGACGAGGTCGTGCGCCGGGCGCTGGCACACGCCCCCCGCGTGGCAGCCGAAAGCGAAGTCGTGCCGGTGGAGGGGGTGGTGCTTGGCACGGACAAGCCGAGCCAGGCCATCCGCCGGGCGCGCACGACCTCGATGGGGCTTGCGATCGAGTCCGTGAAGGCGGGCGATGCGCTGGCTGCGGTCTCCGCCGGCAACACCGGCGCGCTCATGGCCATGGCGAAGATCGCGCTGCGCACCCTTGCTGCCATCGATCGCCCGGCGCTCGTCGCCCTCATGCCGACCATGAAGAGCGACTCGGTCGTCCTCGATCTTGGCGCCAATACCGAGTGCGACGCCGACAATCTCGTCCAGTTCGCGGTCATGGGGGCCGCCTTCGCGCGCACCGTGCTCGGGCTCGAGCGGCCGACCGTTGCCCTCCTCAACATCGGCGAGGAGGACATGAAGGGAACCGAGGAGCTGAAGAAGGCCGCCACCCTGCTGCGCGAGGCCGCCGTGGACCTGCCGCTCGCCTTCCGCGGGTTCGTAGAGGGCAATGGCATCGGTCGCGGCGACGTCGACGTGATCGTGACCGACGGCTTCTCGGGCAACATTGCGCTCAAGACAGCAGAAGGAACGGCCAAGCTGGTGACAGGGCTGCTGGCGCGCGCCTATCGCGCATCCTTCGTCACGCGGATGGGGTATGTGCTCTCGCGCTCGGCGCTCCGGGCGCTCCGGGATCAGCTCGACCCCAACAATCACAACGGCGCCGTGTTCCTCGGCCTGAACGGAGTCGTGGTAAAGAGCCACGGCGCTGCCGACACGCGCGGGTTCGCCAACGCCATCTGCGTCGCACGCGATCTTGTCGCCGACAATATCCTCGGCCGCATCCATGCCGACATGGAGAATTTCCGCGCCCACCTCCAGTCGCCGGGCGCCAGCTCGGCGGCCGCATCCTGAGCGGGCGCATGCGGCGCAGCGTCATCGTCGGCACGGGCAGCGCGCTGCCGCCGCGCCGGGTAAGCAACGATGATCTCGCGGAACAGCTCGACACGTCCGACGCCTGGATTGTCGAGCGCACCGGCATCCACGCCCGCCGGGTCGCGGAACCCGACCAGAAGACGTCCGACCTTGCAGTGGAAGCAGCCGAAAGGGCGCTCCTGGCGTCGGGACATGGGCCGGAGTCCATCGACCTCATCGTGCTCGCAACCGCCACGCCCGACCGGACCTTTCCGGCCACCGCCGCCGACGTTCAGAGA
>JBDNCK010000260.1:0-3485 GCA_046719675.1 Sphingomonadaceae bacterium
GCACAACGGCGACTGGTCGCGGCACGACAGGATCAGCCGCCACCGGCACGGCGACCGGTTCCGGCTCTGGCTCCGGCTCTGGAGCGGGGGCCGCAGCCGCCGCGGTCGCCGCAGCCGCCCCACCGAACAGGCCAAGCTTCCCGAAATGCTCGGCCAGCAGATAATAGACCGTCACCCGGTTCTTGGTGCGGTCTTCCTTCATGCGCTCGCCGACCATGGCGATGGCGGCGTCCAGTTCCTCGTCGCTCTGCGTCAGGCCGAGCTTTTTCTTGAGAAAGCTCTCCCGCACGAGGTCCGTCTCGGCCTTGTCGGTGAATGCCACGAGTGAGGCATCGCGTGTGCGAAGCGCTATGCCGCAATGCCTGATGATTCCCTGGATGACGTCATCCGGTGCGTCCGGCGCATATTTGCGAACGTCGGCTGCCCAATCCTCGCCCATGATGCTCTCCCCTCTGTCCCCGCGGCCCTGGCGGGGCAGCGACCGTACCGGCCGCATGCCGCACGGTAGCCGGGTCAACCGAAGGGGTAAAGGCTGATTTCCGCCCGGTAATGCGGCCAGTTTCTTCGCCAGCCGCCCTCTTCGCCAGCCGCCCTCTTCGCCAGCCGGTCTCTTCGCTCCCCTGCCCGCGCGCAGGCCGGGCTTGGGTTCAGGCAGCCTTCTGCTGCTCCTCGGTGGGAACCGGGCGCTTGTCCATGACTTCATCCACCAGGCCAAACGCCTTCGCTTCTTCCGCACTCATGAACGTGTCGCGCTCGACTGCATCCTCCACCACGGAGACCGGCTGCTTCGTATAGTGCGCCATCAGCTCGTTCATGCGCGCCCGGATGCGCAGGATCTCGCGCGCCTGGATCTCGATGTCGGTCGCCTGACCCTGGGCGCCGCCCGAGGGCTGGTGGATCATGATCCTGGCGTTCGTCAGCGCAACCCGCATGCCCGGCTCGCCCGCAGACAGAAGAAATGCCCCCATGGAGGCGGCCTGTCCAACACATACGGTCCCGATCTTGGGCCGGATATACTGCATCGTGTCGTGAATGGCCATCCCCGCCGTCACCACGCCGCCCGGCGAGTTGATGTACATGAAGATGTCCTTCTTGGGGTTTTCCGCTTCCAGGAACAGCAGTTGCGCAACGATGAGCGAGGCCATCGTGTCCTCGATCGGCCCGGTCACGAAGACGATCCGCTCGCGCAGCAGGCGCGAGAAGATGTCGAACGAGCGCTCGCCGCGCGAACTCTGCTCGATGACGATGGGCACAAGCCCGGCCATCGGGCCGGCGAGCGGATCGGAGAGGAACAGGTCACGGGTCATGCCGCGGGAAGTCGGCCTTTCCCCCGGCATCGTCAAGCCCCCTTCTTGGGCCGGAAGACGCACCCGGATGATCGCATTGCGCCTTGCCGCGCGCCCGGGCCCGCCAATCGGTTGCAGACGGCAAGCGGGGCGATGCGCGAAGCCGGCGGTCGCCACCGGGTCGCGGGATCGGCGCGGCCGCAGCGTTGCCGGACCCTGTTACATCCGGAACGGTGGCTGTCATCGGCCGGGGTTGGCCCCGCCCTTGCTACAGGTGGGCCATGCGTCTCGATGGCCTTCCCGGGATTCCTGCCGCGCTGCAACGTGCTGCAGGCGCGGTTGCGCCGGCCATTGCCGCAGCAGCCGAGCGCACGGGCGTGGACTTCCGTGCCCTGCTCGATACTGCGCGGCTGGAAAGCGGCTTCAACCCAGCGGCCCGGGCGCGCACCTCATCAGCCACCGGGCTCTTCCAGTTCATCGACAGCACCTGGCTTTCCATGCTCCAGCGCCACGGCGCAAAGCACGGAATACAGGCCGAAAATCGCGCTGACGCGCTGGCCTTGAGAACCAACCCGCACGTCGCTGCCCTGATGGCAGGCGAGTTCATGGCAGAAAATGGCCGGGTCCTCGAGGGCGCCCTGGGCCGCGCGGTCGGGGCGGCAGACCTCTATCTTGCGCATTTCCTCGGGGCTGGCGGCGCCGTGCGTTTCCTGAAGGCCATGGGAGCCGCGCCGCAGACGGAGGCTGCGTCGCTCTTTCCGGCAGCCGCTAGGGCCAACCGGTCGATCTTCTTTGCAGCTGGCCAGCCCAGGTCGCTCGAGGAGGTCTATCGCCATTTCGCAGCCAGGCTGACCGGCCAGAATGTGCCGCCCCCGGCACCCGAGGCCGGCACCGATTCGCCGGTCCGCGACAGGCTGCCGCAGGAACAGCGGATTTTCGAGACCGGAAACGGCATCGATGCATCCGAAACGGAAGCGCGCCGCGCCGCGCAAGCTGCCTATCTCCTCCTGAAGAGCCTGGGGGGCTAGGGCGTGCAGGGGGTGCTCGGCCGGGTCCGCCGGAGTCTCGTGGCAGAAGGAGCGTCCGCGCTGCTGCCCGTGGGCATTCTCGCCATCGTCCTGCTGATGGTGGTGCCGATCCCCGCCTTCCTTCTCGATGTCTTCTTCGTCGGCAACATCCTGCTTGCCGTCGTCATGCTGATGGTGGTGCTGCATGCCCGCCGCCCGCTCGACTTCTCCGCCTTCCCAACGGTCCTCCTGTTCGCAACGCTCATCCGGCTGGCGCTCAATGTCGCCTCCACCCGGGTGGTGCTGGTCAATGGCCACACCGGAACCGATGCCGCCGGCCGCGTGATCGAAGCCTTCGGCAAGGTGCTCATCGGCGGCAATTTCGTCGTCGGGCTCATCGTCTTCACCATCCTCATGATCATCAACCTGATGGTGATCGCGCGCGGCGCCGGCCGGGTTTCGGAAGTCTCCGCCCGTTTCACCCTCGATGCCCTGCCGGGCAAGCAGATGGCGATCGATGCCGATCTCAATGCCGGCATGCTCACGCCGGACGAAGCCAGGGCGCGAAGGCGGGAAGTGGCAACCGAGGCCGATTTCTATGGCGCGATGGATGGTGCTTCCAAGTTCGTGAAGGGCGATGCGGCAGCAGGAATCCTCATTCTCCTCATCAACATCATCGGCGGCCTCATCATCGGCACGGTGACGCATGGCCTGAAGATGGGCGACGCGGCCGGTCTCTACCTCATCATGTCGGTGGGCGACGCGCTCGTCGCCCAGATCCCGGCGCTCCTGCTTTCCGTTGCCGCCGCCGTGCTCGTCACCCGCACCACGGAAGACCGCAAGCTCGATCAGCAGGTGAAGACCCAGTTCGGCGATGCCTCCGCCTGGATCCCGGCTGCCGGCATCATGGGCCTGATGGCCCTGGTTCCCGCCATGCCGACCGCCATCCTCGCGGGCGCTGCCGCGATTGCCGGCTTCATCGCCTGGCGCCTTCGCCGCGCAGCATCGGTGGCAGCAGAGGCGCCACCGGCTGCCCCGCTCCCCGAAGACCCGACCATCGAATGGTCGGAAGTGGGCGAGACGGCGGCCATCACGCTGGAGATCGGCTATGGCCTCATCACCCTGGTGGACGAGGCCCAGGGCGCGCCCCTGATGAGCCGGATCACCGGCATCCGCCGCCAGCTTTCGCGCG
>JBDNCK010000261.1:0-3484 GCA_046719675.1 Sphingomonadaceae bacterium
ACCGCGCCGAACGCGTGCTCAGCGGCGTGCGCGCGATGCGCGGCGGACGGCTCAACGATCCGCGGTTTGGCACGCGCCTGAAGGGCGAAGGCGAATGGGCCCGCCTGCTCGGCATGCGGCTCGAGGCGGCCCGGCGGCGGTTCGGGCTTGCCCGCCGCGACTGGACCTTGCGCACCGACCTGTTCCGGCGGCCGGGAGACCCGGCACAGCCCACCCTGCTCTGACTGGACGGCAAGGCGCCGGCCGCGCCTGCGGAACCAGTTGCCAACCTGCCAGCGCTTGGCTATTGCCGCGCGCCTGCCGGTGCGCACCCGGGGACGTAGCTCAGATGGGAGAGCGCAGCAATCGCACTGCTGAGGTCAGGGGTTCGATCCCCCTCGTCTCCACCACCGGCCTTCCGGACCATGTCGCATGTAAGCGGCACCGTTTCGCGGACAAGGCATTTCTCAGTCGCGATCGACACGGAGTCGCTCCCCGGGCGCAACAAACCTTCACGCCCCCCCGGGAGTGCTTGAGAAATCGCTCCATTCTGGTAGCAAAGGCGGCAAGTGCCGGCAGGTCCGGCGAAGACATGCGGAAAACGACGACGTGGCCGATCTGGATTCAGGGCTTGGTGAGCCCGGTACCCTGCTCGCAAGACCGGAAGCGCTCCAGCCCCAGGTGCGTTGGCGGCCCCGCCATTTCGCAGCCATCGACCTCGGCACCAACAACTGCCGCCTGCTGATCGCCCGGCCGGCACCCGGGGGCTTCCAGGTGGTCGATGCCTTCTCGCGCGTGGTGCGGCTTGGCGAAGGCCTGATGGAAAGCGGAAGGCTTTCGGAGGCTGCGATCGAGCGCGCCGTCGCAGCACTGGGCGTCTGCGCGGAAAAGCTGCAGCGCCGCAGCATCGTCGAGGTCCGGTCGGTGGCGACCGAAGCCTGTCGGCGCGCGTCGAACGCGGCGGAGTTCGTGGCGCGTGTCTATCAGGAGACGGGCCTCGCGCTCGACGTGATCGCGCCGGCCGAGGAAGCCCGGCTTGCGGTGCTTGGCTGCCAGACCCTGATCGACGAGAGCCAGCAGCAGACGATCGTGTTCGACATCGGCGGCGGATCGACGGAAGTCATCCTCCTGGAACGCGTTGCGCCCGAGCAGGAAGATGCCCGCGTGACGATGGACGCAGGCCTGGGCGACACGCTCAGGATGCGGGGCTGGGCAAGCATCCCATGGGGTGTTGTCTCGCTTGCCGAGACTGAGCCGAGGGAGCAGCCCACCCCGACCGCACGGCTGGAGGCCTATTTCCGCATGAAGGCGCGGGTCTCCCAGCATCTGGGCGATCTCCGCCGCATCGTCGGCCGCGACGTGGGGCTTCTGGGTGCCTCGGGAACGGTGACGACGCTCGCCAGCCTGTTGATGGGCCTTGAGCATTATGATCGCCGGCGGGTGGACGGCTGCTGGTCCGAGACCTTGCGCCTGAAGGAGCTGGGCCGCCGGCTGGCCAGCCAGACGCATGCCGAGCGCGCCGCAATCCCGGGTGTCGGGAGCGATCGCGCGGAGCTGGTCGTTGCAGGGGCGGCCATCCTGGAAGCCCTGCTCGATGTCAGCCGAACCGACCGGATTCGCGTCGCCGACCGGGGCCTGCGCGAGGGCATCCTGCGCTCGATGATGGCGCGCGCGGGCGCGCTCGGCTGATGTCGGACCGCACCGGCCGGCGGCTGCAGTCGCGCCGCGGCCGGAAGGCCTCCTCCACCCGCTGGCTCGAGCGCCAGCTGACCGACCCCTATGTGAAGCGCGCCAGGGCGCATGGCTATCGTGCGCGGGCTGCCTACAAGCTCATCGAGCTCGACCAGCGGTTCGGGTTGCTGAAGGGCGCGAGCCGGGTGGTGGACCTGGGCGCCGCACCCGGAAGCTGGTCCCAGGTGGTGCGCGAGCGGGCGCCCACGGCCGCGATCGTGGGCATTGACCTGCTGCCCGTCGACCCGCTTCCCGGCCTGACCCTCATCGAGGGCGATTTCCTTGCGCCTGATGCAGCCTCCCGGATCGAGCAGGCGCTCGGCGGCCCGGCCGACCTCGTCCTGTCCGACATGGCGGCAAACATGGTCGGCCATGCCCAGACCGATCATCTCAGGACCATGGCACTTGTCGAGGCAGCTGCCGCCTTTGCCGCGGAAATCCTGAAGCCAGGCGGCGCCTTCGTCGCGAAAGTGCTGGCGGGCGGCGCGGAAGGCCGGCTGGTTGCCGACCTCAAGCGCCAGTTTGCAACCGTCAGGCACGCCAAGCCTCCGGCGAGCCGCCGGGAGTCCAGCGAAACCTATGTGGTGGCCCAGGGTTTCCGCGGCTGAGCGCCGCGCGCGCCCCGAGGTGGATTTGCAACCGACGAACGCCTAGACGCTGCCGGCATGACGGCAGTTCCCGCGGAGTGGGCAAGACAGCAGGCCATCTGGACGGCGTTCCCGTCGGACGCGAGCCTGTGGGAGGCGGACCTGGCGCCGGCACAGGCGGAAGTCGCTGGCCTGGTGCGTGCGCTTGCCCGGACCGTGCCGGTCCGGCTTCTGGCGAGCGGGGCAGAGGCGGCTGCGGCCGCGCGCAGGAGCCTTGGCGATGTCGCCGAAATCCACGAGACGGCCTTTGGCGACATCTGGCTGCGCGATACCGGCCCGATCTTCCTCAATGCCCGCGAGGCCCGGGCCTTCCGCTTCAATGGCTGGGGGGGAAAGTATGACCTTCCCGGCGACCAGGATCTCGCCGATCGCGTGGCGGACATGGCCGGCGCCGGGCTCACCCGCTTCGACCTGGTGTGCGAGGGCGGCGCCCTCGACAGCGACGGGCAGGGTCTTGCGATCACCACCGAACAGTGCCTGCTGAACCCCAACCGGAATCCCGGCCTGTCGAAGCGGGACATCGAGCAGATCCTGAAGGCAGCGCTCGGCATCCGGCGCCTCGTCTGGCTAGGCGAGGGCCTGCGCAACGACCATACCGATGGCCATGTCGACAATCTTGCCCGCTTCGTGGCACCTGGAACCGTGATGATTCCCGTGGCATCCGGCCCGGACGATCCCAATGCGCCTGTCTTTGCCGACGCGCGTGCCCGCGCCGGCGAAGCCGGACTGGTCGTGCTCGACTGCCCAAGCGTGGGCCGCTTCGTCTTCGAGGATGACGTCGTGCCGGCCTCCCACATGAACTTCGTGGTGGCAAACGGACAGGTGATTGTCCCGCTCTATGGCGGCCAGTCCGACGCGGCAGCGCTCAAGGCGGTGGCGCGCGCCTTTCCCAGGCACCGCGTGAGCGGGCTTCCCTCCTCCCACATCCTGACCGGTGGCGGCAGCTTCCACTGCATCACCCAGCAGCAGCCGGAGGCGCACCCATGAGCCGGAAGCTAAGGGTAGCGGCCATCCAGATGGCCTTCACGGGCGACCGCGCAACCGACATTGGCCGCACGGCACAGTTCGTGCGCCAGGCAGCCGGGCAAGGCGCGCAGCTCATCCTGCCGAGCGAGCTGTTCGAGGGC
>JBDNCK010000262.1:0-3479 GCA_046719675.1 Sphingomonadaceae bacterium
CACGACATGGCTGACCGCCTGCTCGCGGCAGACAGCGATGAGATCCATCAGCATGGGATGGAGCGTGATGAGATTGACCCCGAAGGGCCGGTCGGTCAGCGCGCGGGTGGCAGCGATCTCGGCTGCGAGCATGTCGGGCGCCATCGCCCCGCAGGCGATGACCCCGAAACCGCCGGCGTTGGAGATGGCCGAGACGAGATGGCGTTCCGACACCCAGGTCATGGCGCCGGCCAGAATCGCGTGGCGCGAGCCGAGGAAGGCGCGTCCCCGGGCCGTCAGCCGGTCAAGATGCGGGCTCTCGCTCATGCGGCGGCATCCAGGCCATAGGCGCTGTGCAGCACGCGCACGGCAAGCTCCAGATATTCCTCGGCAATCAGCACCGAGATCTTGATCTCCGAGGTGGTGATCGCCTGGATGTTGATGCCGCGCCCGGCAAGCGCCTTGAACATGGTGACGGCAACGCCGGCATGGCTCTTCATGCCGACCCCGACGACCGAGACCTTGACCACGCCCTCGTCGGTGATGAGGCGCTCGAAGCCGATCTCGCCGCGCACGGCGTCAAGGACGGACCTTGCGCGGGCAAGCTCGGTGCGCGGCACGGTGAAGGTGACATCGGTTGCCTTCGTGTCGTGGGCGATGTTCTGGACGATCATGTCGACATTGATGTTGGCATCCGCGAGCGCGCCGAAGATGGCGGCCACCGCGCCCGGCACGTCGGGGACGTTCACGATCGTCACCTTCGCCTCGTTGCGGTCATAGGCGACCCCGGCAATCAGTTCCTGTTCCACGATCTCATCCTCGTCGACGACCAGCGTGCCGGGCTCTTCCGAGAAGCTGGAGAGCACCGACAGCCGGACCTTTTCCTTCATCGCCAGCTCGACCGAGCGGGTCTGCAGCACCTTGGCACCCACGCTCGCAAGCTCCAGCATTTCCTCGTAGGTGATCCGCGCCAGCTTGCGCGCGCGCGGCACGATGCGCGGATCGGTGGTGTAGACGCCCTCGACATCGGTGTAGATGTCGCAGCGGTCTGCCCCGAGCGCGGCTGCAACCGCGACGGCCGAGGTGTCGGAGCCGCCGCGGCCGAGCGTCGTCACGCGGCCGTCTGCCGTCATGCCCTGGAAGCCGGGGATGACGGCAACGCCGCCCCCGTCCAGCCATGCCCTGAGCGCTGCCGTGCCGATCTCCTCGATGCGGGCAAGCCCATGGGCAGCGCTGGTGCGCACGGGAAGCTGCCAGCCGAGGAAGGAGCGGGCGGGGACCCCCATGGCATTCAGGGTGATGGCCAGAAGGCCGGTCGTCACCTGCTCGCCAGAGGCGACGACGACATCATATTCGGCCGGCTCGGCAAGCGGCGAGGCCTCGCGGCAGAAGCCGACCAGCCGGTCGGTCTCGCCGGCCATCGCCGAGACGACGACGGCCACGCGATCGCCGGCCTCGGCGGCGCGCTTCACGCGTTGGGCGACATGGCGGATTCGCTCGATGCCGGCCATCGAGGTGCCGCCGAACTTCATGACGATGAGGGACATGGGCGCGGTTTCGTGATGGTTGTGGCGGCCGCCTTAAGGATTGGCGCGGCATCCGGCAACCTTGGCCCCGGGCATGCCATCGCGGCCGTTGCCTGCTGCGCGCGCTGCTGGTAAGGGCGCGGGCGTGAGCATTGTCCTGCTTCGACTTACGCGCCCCCGGGCGCGCTGACCCACGCCGGCGGGGGAAGCCCCGCGCCGCGCCCGAGGGGACCGAGGAACGACCCACCATCCCTGAGGACCATGTTCATGACCGACCATATCCGGATCTTCGACACGACCCTTCGCGACGGCGAACAGTCGCCCGGCTGCTCGATGAATCTCGAGGAAAAGCTGAAGGTGGCAGCGCAACTGGAAGCGCTGGGCGTGGACATCATCGAGGCGGGCTTTGCCATTGCCTCGGAGGGGGACTTCGAGGCGGTGGAGGCGGTTGCCCGCCAGTGCGAGACGGCGATCGTCGCCAGCCTGGCGCGCGCCAACCGCGCCGACATCGAGCGCGCCGCCCAGGCGCTGAAGCCGGCGCGGCGGCCGCGCATCCACACCTTCATCGCCACTTCGCCGCTGCACATGCAGGTGAAGCTGAACAAGCGGCCCGAGGAGGTGCTGGAGAGCATCCGCGAGTCGGTGACGCTCGCGCGCAACCTGGTCGACGATGTCGAATGGTCGGCCGAGGACGCCACCCGCTCCGACCCCGACTTTCTCGCCCGCGCGATCGAGATCGCGATTGCCTGCGGGGCTTCGACCATCAACCTGCCCGACACGGTGGGCTATGCCACGCCCGAGACCTATGGCGCGCTGTTCCGCGACATGCTGGGCCGCGTGCCGAATGCCGACAGGGCGATCTTCTCCACCCATTGCCACAACGACCTGGGGCTGGCGGTTGCCAACACGCTGGCCGCGGTGATGGCAGGCGCGCGGCAGGTGGAATCGACGGTGAACGGGATCGGCGAGCGGGCGGGCAATGCCGCCGTCGAGGAGATCGCCATGGCGCTCAAGGTCCGGCATGATGTGCTGCCGTTTCGCACCGGCATCGTCTCGACCGAGATCACGCGCGCCTCGCGGCTCGTGTCGGCGGTCACGGGGATGCAGGTCCAGCCCAACAAGGCGATCGTGGGCGCGAACGCCTTCGCGCACGAAAGCGGCATCCACCAGGACGGGATGCTGAAGGACGCCAGCACCTACGAGATCATGACGCCCGAATCGGTCGGCCAGACGCATTCCTCGCTGGTGCTCGGCAAGCATTCGGGCCGGGCGGCGTTTCGCGACAAGCTGGAGCAGATGGGCTATCGGCTTTCGGACAACGAGTTCCAGGATGCCTTCCGCCGCTTCAAGGACCTGGCGGATGCCAAGAAGCAGGTGTTCGACGAGGACATCGTGGCGCTCGTCGATGACGAGGTGCTGCGCGGGCACGACCGGATCCAGGTCGTGGAAGTGGAAGTCTATTGCGGCTCCACGGGCCAGGCGCGGGCGATCCTGACGCTTTCGGTGGACGGCGAGGAGCGAATGGCAGCGGCCAAGGGCTCGGGGCCGGTCGATGCGCTGTTCAAGGCAGTACGCGCCATCGTGCCCCACCCGGACGCGCATCTGCTGCGCTACGAGGTGGCAGCAGTGACGGCGGGCACCGACGCGCAGGCGGAAGTGTCGGTGGTGCTGGGCGAGGAGGGGCGCACCGCGCGCGGGCTGGGGGCGCATACCGACACGCTGGTGGCAAGCGCGCGCGCCTATGTGAATGCGCTCAACAAGCTGGTGATGAAGCGGGGCCGCAGCGCGCTCGCGGCCTAGGCCGCGCGACCCGAGGGCCGGCGGGCAGGGCCGCCCGCCGCCCGCCGGGTCAGGCCTGCGCGACGCAGGTGAGCGTGGGTTCGCCCTCGCGCATGATCATGTAATCCGTGCCCTTGCCGCGGACTTCGGTGCCGAAGCCGGCATAGCGGATGCCGCTTGCTGCAGGCTCCATCT
>JBDNCK010000263.1:0-3476 GCA_046719675.1 Sphingomonadaceae bacterium
GAGCGCATGGGCGACTTCGGCGATGTGTGGCATGGCCGTGGCGACCAGGTTGCGCGTCGGCGCCGTCTTCATCGCCATCTCGAACAGGCGGTTGCCGATCAGGAAGCCATCGCTCGCCTCGTCGCGCACGATGTAGCGCCGCCGCTCCAGTGCCACCAGCATCCGGAAGATCTCCCCCTTCGACCTTCCGAGCTGTTCGGCAATCCTGCCCATCGGCATCGGCACGCTGCTGCCCGCCAGCAGCTCCAGAATGTCGAGGCCCTTGTCGAGCGCCGGGGCGGAATAGCGGGTGGATGGACGGATCATGCCTTTTCGGACCTGCCGCCATCATCGGCCGCCGACCCGCCGATGGCAAGGGTCAGCTAGCAATCCGCACCAGGGCCTTTAGGCTCTGTCGCGCCGCAATGGCCGCAAAGGCCTCGGCAATCCCGTCCAGCGGGAACGGGTGCGCCAGGTCGAACCAGAGCGAGGCGTCGAGCAGCCCGGCCTCCAGCATGGCGACCGCCCGGTCGTGAGCCTCTGCCTCGGCATAGTCACCCGGACCCTGCACCCGGAAGCCCCGCGCGGCGATTTCCCTGAGCGCCGCCATCCGCTCGCCCAGCGCCTCGATCCCGTAAAGGCCGATGGCAGCCCCCGGCGCGAGCAGCGCAAGCACGGCCTCGATCCCGCACGAATGCCCCACGGCATCGACGAGAAGATCAAAGCCGCGCGGACCGGCCACTGTTCGCAGCCCGGCGATGGCCTCGGGATCCCGATAATCGGCAAAGCCGCTGGCGCCCGCCTGCACGGCACGGTCTTCCAGCGCGGGGTTGCCGATCATGGCAACCGCAGCCGCGCCGAGCGCACGGGCAAGCGCGAGGAAGGAAAACCCATTGCCGCCGGAGCCGAGGACGAGCAGCCGCGCATCCTTCACCTCGCCGAGCCGGGTGAGATAGCTCAGCGTCTCGCGCCAGGTGATCATCATCGTCGCAGCAGCAGGATCGGTGCCGGGCGGCAGCTTCCGGTTGATCGCATGCGGTGCCCAGTCGGCCTCGGGCAGCCCGTCGTCCTGCATCGCCTGCACATCATGGGCGATCCCGGCCGTCGCGAATCCGCCCCAGAAGGGCAGGCAGCCATCGGTCTCGGGCGCACCGGTGCGGGTAACAAGATCGCCAGGCTTCAGGTGGCGCACCTTCGGTCCCAGTTCCACCACCCGGCCGATCGACTCATGGCCGAGAATGAGCGGATAGCGGATCCCGGGGATCGGCAGCTTTCCCGCGACGAGGTGGCGGTCGGTTGCCGCGCAGATCGCGCCGAACAGCTGCTCGGTCACCACCTGGTAGGGACCGGGCGTCGGCGGCGACAGGGTCCGGATCCGGAGTTCGCCGGGGCGTTCGACAACGGCCGCGCGCATGCAATCCCTCCTTCTCAGACGGGTCCGGCCGCCGGCGTGCCGGCATAGGGCCGGCCGAACGGCAGCGCGAAGGGCTCATCGTGGGGCCGGAAGGGAACCATCGCCGCGATCGCGTCCAGCCGTGCCAGAAGGTCGGGCGGAAGCGGGCCTTTGGCAACCGCGTCGATATTCTGGTCCACCTCGGCAACGCTGCGAGGCCCCATCAGGATGGTAGCGATGCGGGGCTCCGACAGAAGAAAGCGCAGCGAAAGCTCAGGCAGCGGAATGCCGACCTCATCAACGAGGGCATAAAGCGCGCGGAACTGCTGGCGGCGCGGCCCGGAAAGCCAGGTCGCCGTCTCCACCTCCTCGCGCCAGACCCGGGCAAGCGCGCCCTGCTGGAGCGGCGAACCGGCGATGATCCCCATGCCCTGCGCGGCGGCAGCCGGGATCAGCTCATGCCAGGCCTCGCGCCAGAGCAGGCTGGTGTTGAATGCGGTCAGCACCACGTCGAACCTGCCGGTCCGCACCAGGCGGGCCATGTCATAGGCGGTGGTGCCGCCCAGCCCGGCAAAGCGGATGCGACCCTCGTCCTTGAGCCGGTCGATCACGTCCATGACCGGGCCACGCGCCGTGTCCATCGCTTCCCACCAGTCGAACTGGCGCGGCCGGTCGGGCTCGTGGATCATCAGGATGTCGATCGTCTGCCGGCCCAGCAGCCGGCAGCTGGTCTCGAACGATTCGCGAAGCGCCGTTGCATCGCGCGGGTCGAAGGGGTGCGGGCGCGATCCGAGCTTGGTGGAAAGAATGACGGGCGCGTCCAGATCGGCAAGGATCCGGCCCAGCACCTCCTCGCTGTCGAGGTACATGGGGGCCGTGTCGATATAGTTCACGCCGCGCTCGACCGCGTGATGGGTGGCGTCCCTTGCGCGCTCGAACGGCCCTCCTGCCTTCGAGACGAACAGCCCGCCAAGCGACAGGATGCCCACCTCTAGGCCGGTTGCACCCAGTGCCCGTCGCTCCACTGCCCGGTCCCTCCCCTTTTTATGGGTGAACTACTGTTTCACAAACGCACTTGCCATGCAAGGCGAACCACGCCACGACGCCGGCTGGAGGTGCGCGCTTGACCGACACGACCTGGTTCGAGGATGCCCGCTTCGGCCTGTTCGTCCACTGGGGGCCGTGGGCCCGCGCCGGCTGGGAAGCCAGCTGGCCGCTGGTGGGTGGCGTGGTCACCCTGCCGCTGTGCCAGGACATCCCGGCCGAGGCATATCATGCCAGGAGCGATGCGTGGCAGCCCGATCCGGCAGCGCCGGAACGCTGGGTTCGGGCCGCCGCTGCTGCGGGCATGCGCTACGCCGTGCTCACTGCGCGCCATCATGATGGCTTTGCGCTCTGGCCAAGCACTTCTGCCCCCTTCGGCGTGGGGCCCGACGGCCCCGACATCGTCGGCGCCTTCATGGCAGCGTGCCGGAAAGCCGGCCTCAGGGCCGGCCTCTATCTGTCCCTGTCGGACTGGCGGCACCCGGACTATCCGCCCTTCACCGACGCCATGCGCCCCTATCGCTTCGGCGCCTACCCGATGCCGCCGCCCGAAGCTTGGGAGCGCTACCGCGCCTGCCTCAGGGCGCAGGTCAGCGAACTCCTCGATCGCTACCAGCCTGACCTTCTCTGGTTCGACGGCGGCTGGGAGCGTACGGCGGCGCAATGGGATGCCGATGGCCTTGCCGCCTTCATCCGCGCCCGCGCGCCGGCCATCCTCTTGAACGATCGCCTGCCCGGGCATGGGGATTTCGCAACACCCGAGCAGTTCGTGCCGCCCGAGCCGCCGGCGACCCCCTGGGAGACATGTCTCACCATGAACCGTTCCTGGGGATTCAATGCCGCCGACCACGACTACAAGACGCCAGCGCAGCTCCTGCACACGCTTGCCGAAACAGCCGCGCGCGGCGGCAACCTGCTGCTCAACATCGGCCCGGATGGCGACGGACACGTCCCTTCCCCCCAGGGCGAGCGGCTGGAGGCGATCGGCGGCTGGATGGCCCGGAACGGGGACGCCATCCTCGGCACGCGGGCCGGGCTTGCGGCCTGGCAATGCCCGGCG
>JBDNCK010000264.1:0-3474 GCA_046719675.1 Sphingomonadaceae bacterium
CAACCTCACGGGCGCGCAGATCGTCGACCTGCTCTTCACCACGGCCACCGACCTCGGCGCCCCCGGCCCGGACCCGGTCTATGGCCATGGCCTTCTCAACATCGCGCGGGCCTTCCAGCCGCAGGGGACAACGACCCTTGCCGGCACGCGCATCGCCCTGCCGCTCGACAACAATGGCGCGCTCGGCAGCGCGCTGGGCAGCGGCACATCCTTTGGCAACGCGCTTGGCACGATCCGGTTTCACGACAGCTACGACCGGCCCTATGACCTGGAAGTCGGGCGCACCCTGCGGCCCGCCCATGCCGGGCGGCTGCACGGGGCCCTTCTCGATTCGCCGGGCACCTGGGGCACGCTCGCCCTCCGGCAGGGGGACATCGCGCTGGCGCTGACGGGTGCTGCCCGCACCGGCCTGCCGGGGCTGCCGCCGGGAGCGGACCCGGACGCGCACCTGGGGCTTGCCCAGCGGGGCCTTGGCTATTGGTCATCGGCGGCCAGGCGCCCGGCAGACAGCGGGGTGGCAGCGTCGTTCGGCGCCACCACCTTCGCCTTCGGCACCGGAATCGCTGCGCCGCTGCTGCCGGGCGAGGCAGCGCCAGCCAGCCTGGTTGCCGCCGACGCGCTGGCCATTGCCGCCTCGCCCGGCCTGTTGCGCGAACGCACGATGGTCGCCGTGCGGGCAGCGGGCATGGATGTCGCCGTCGCCCGCACCCGCAGCACGCGCGCACTCGGCCGCGCGCCTGGCGTTGCTCTCCTTGCCGACACCCACCGGACGACGCTTGCCCTTGCCGGAGACGTCGGCCGGATGCGCCTGTCCGGGCAGCTGGCCAGCGAAGCGGAGGAAGGCGCCTTCCTCGGCACCGGCCTCACGCCTGCCTTCGGGCTCGCTGGCGCCAGCAGCCGCTATGCCGGCCTTGCGGCCGACCTTCCGCTGGGCCCCCTTGCCATCCGCGCTGCCGGCCTGTGGGGCTGGCATGATGCGGCGCTCAGGCCCGATTCGATTCTCGTCGGCCAGTCCGGCATCCGCTCCTCGGCCTGGTCGGGCGCAATCGCGGCGCCGCTCGGCCGCGGACTGGTCTCGCTGACCCTGTCGTCGCCGCTTGCCCTGACAGGCGGCGGCTTCGCGGTGGACGGGCGCGACGGGGACATCCGCTTCGCGCCGCTTGGCGTGACGGCGCGCGAGAAGGTGGTGGAAGCCGGCTATGCGCTGGGGCCGGTGCGGCTTTCGCTCTTTCACCGTGCCCATCCCGGCCACCAGCCGATCGGCAGCGACACGGGGTTTGCCCTTCGCTTTTCCACAGGCTTCTAGGCAGGCTTTTCCCCGAAAGATTTGCAGCGCGGCCTTGCCGCGGCGCTGCGCACCGGCGAAAGCTTGAAGGATGGCCACCCGCCTTCTCCCGCCCGCCGAGCCGCAGACGCGCCTTCCCTTCAACATTGCCGCGGAGAAGGCGCTGCTGGGCGCGCTCCTCATCGAGAATCGCCTGCTCGAGGAACTGCCCGTCCCGCTCGACGAGGCGCATTTCATGGAGCCGCTCCATGGCCGCATCTTCCAGCAGATCCGGCGTCTGGCGGACCAGGCGATGCTGGCAAGCCCGGTCACGCTGCGGCCGCTGTTCGCATCCGACCCGGCGATGGCAGAGCTTGGCGGGCCGACCTATCTTGCCGCGCTCACCGAGGATCCGACCGTGCTCTTGGCCGCGAGGGACTGCGCCCGGCAGATCCATGATCTGGCCCTGCTTCGCGAGCTGATCCGGGTCGGCACCGAGCTCGTCACGCGCGCGACCGACACATCCGAGGATATCACCCCGCGCGAGCAGATCGAGGAGGCCGAGCGCGCGCTCTACCGGATCGCGGAAGCCGGCGAGACGGGCGCCGCCGCCCAGACCTTTGCCGGGGCAGCCGCCAAGGCCGTGCGCATGGTCGAGCGTGCCAAGAAATCGGGTGGCCATGTCTCGGGCATCACCACGGGCTTCCAGGCGCTCAACCGCCAGCTCGGCGGGCTGCAGCGCTCGGACCTCGTGATCCTCGCCGGCCGCCCGGCCATGGGCAAGACGGCGCTTGCCACCAACATCGCGGTGAATGCCGCCTGGCGCCAGGCGCTCGACCGCCGCGAGGGCCGCGACACCGGCACCGGGGCAGCGGTTGGCTTCTTCAGCCTCGAGATGTCGTCCGACCAGCTGGCCGCCCGCGTGCTTGCCCAGCGCGCCGAGCTCAACAGCGAGCGGCTGCGCAAGGGCGAGATCGCGCAGGAGGAGTTCAACCGCCTCGCCCGGGCCGCCGAGGAGCTGGAGGATCTCCCCCTCTTCATCGACGACACCCCGGCGCTCACGGTCGCCGGGCTCCGCACCCGCGCACGCCGGCTCAAGCGCAAGCACGACATCGGGCTTGTCGTCGTCGACTATCTGCAGCTGCTGCAGGGAACGAGCCGGCAGAGCGACTCCAACCGCGTGCAGGAGATCAGCGAGATCACCCGCGGACTCAAGACTCTCGCCAAGGAACTCGATGTGCCGGTGCTGGCGCTCTCCCAACTTTCCCGCGCGGTCGAGAACCGCGACAGCAAGCGCCCGCAGCTGGCCGACCTGCGCGAATCGGGCACCATCGAGCAGGATGCCGACATCGTCCTCTTCGTCTATCGCGAGGAATATTATCACCGCCAGAAGCGCCCGAGCGACCCGGCCTCCGACAAGTATCGCCAGTGGGAAGCCGAGGAGCAGCGGCTGCGCGGGCTTGCCGAAGTGATCGTCGGCAAGAACCGCCACGGCTCCACGCGCGATGTCGATCTCTATTTCTTCAGCGACTACGCAAGCTTCGGCGACATCGGCGAGGAATGAGGCGGCAGCCAGACAGGCAGGGTGGCGCGGCGCGGGCCGGCTGCTAAGGCCTCGCGCCATGGATTTTGCTTCCGACAATGCCGCCGGCGTGCACCCGGCCGTGCTCGACGCCATTCTCGCCGCTGCCCCGGCCGTCGCCGGCGCCTATGACAGCGACGCCTGGACGGCCCGGCTCGATGCGGCCTTCTCCGAGCTGTTCGCAACGCCCGTGCGGGTCTTTGCCGTGCCGTCGGGCACGGCTGCCAACGGGCTTTCGCTTGCCGCTGCCGTCCCGCCCTGGGGCGGCGTGCTGGCACATGCCGAAGCCCATGTCGAAGTGGATGAGGCAGGCGCCGTTCCCTTCTTCACCCACGGCGCCAGCCACATCCTCGTGCCCGGCGCGCATGGCAAGCTGACGGCGCAATCGCTTGCCGCCACGATGGCCACCCGCCGCGGCGACGTGCACCAGGTGCAGCCGGCGGCCATCACGCTGACCAACGCGACCGAGGCCGGAACCGTCTATACGCCCGAGGAAGTCGCTGCCATCGGGGCCTTTGCCAGGGCGCGCGGACTCGCGCTGCATGTCGATGGCGCGCGCTTCGCCAATGCCGTGGCGCGGCTCGACTGCCACCCGGGCGACCTCACCTGGCGCGCCGGCGGCGAGCGT